>JABURS010000030.1 GCA_014762505.1 Chromatiales bacterium
GTGGGTCCATCAGGTCGGCGGTGTTCACTTCCAGGGCCTCGGCGATGCGGTGGAGCAGGAACAGGTCCACCCGCTGCGCCGTCTCGATGGCCAGCAGGTAGCTGACGACCACTCCTGCCTTAGCGGCGAGCTCTTCCGGGCTGTGACCCTTGAGGATGCGTAGCGCCGCCACGCGTCTGGCGATGCGGTCTCGCAGGTCGGGCTTTGTCATGAAGGCCTTCCTTGGCTTGTCGGTCATGCCGTAGTTTGGGTTTCATTTGTTGGTGCATATGTGAACCGAGTCTAGCGCGAAATTGTTCACATGTGAACACTGGCACATGTTCACATGTGACGCATGACGCTGCCCGAACGACTGGCCAGGAACTTGCGTACCCGCCGAGGTGACCTCTCTCAGGAGGTCTTCGCCCGTAAACTGGGTATTAGCCGTGCAACGCTTACCCGCCTGGAAAGCGCGGCCCAGAACACCACGATCAAGACGCTCGAACAGATCGCCAAGGCACTGAAATGCGATATAGGCGATTTGTTTCGGCCCTAGTACGGTAGGTCGACCTAGGCGTCTCGATGACCGAGGTGGTGCGTCGCCTGGAGGCATGACATTGGATAGGACAGGGCGGGATGCCCCTGATGGATGAAATAACAAAAACGGAGAATGACTATGGATGTTGGGCGCAGGCGGTTTCTGTGTGCAGGGCTGGTCGGGATGGCTGGCGGGCTTTCCGGATGTACGGCGGAGCTGTACAGGCGAAAGGAATACAAGGAGGAGGTGTCTTCTGTCCTGTTTACCGAGGACATGAAGAAGATCGTCGTCATCGGTAGGGGTTACCACTACATCTTCGATGCACCAGAGGCGCTGGTGCACTCACTCAGGTCTAATCTGCATGCAAAAATGCATGCGCGCTTCTATCCCTTTGATGTCCATGCGGATCAGCGCATAACAGGGAAGCTATCCCTGCTGATCGATGTGGAATTGTCGGCGGAAGAGGTGGAACAGGCGATGAGTCTGGGGTTCAAGCCGCGAGTAGAGAGCGGGTATGTTCTGCACATGGAGCTATCAGGCATTCGCTATGATTCGGGCGGAATACAGGCTACGGCTCCCTCGCAGCGCCTCAACAAGACCTACACGGTTAGTGTCAGTGTTGATCACACGGCGATGGGTTATGCGAAGAGGGCGGCGCTCACACCAGTCACGGTTGCTGCGGATGGGGTCCTGATGGTCGTTGGGTTTGTGCTTCTTTCATTCATTGCCATCGCTATATCGTATAACAATTCTAATTGAGTAATATCGATAAGTGGGGGCTGCCGAAGTCATACTGTTCCTTGTTTAAGGATAAGGTGATGGCGGGGTCGGCGCTCTAGCCACCAAAGCATCGACCATTCACAGATGAAAATGGTCAGGTCTTGCAATAACACAGTCTATGTTCGGCAACTGCGAGGCGAGCCAGGGCATTTGGTTGCATGACGGCCTGAGCTCGCCAGGCCATGAAGTACAGGCACCATGGGCGCCTGCTTTTCGGACGCGTGACGCGGGATCTGTCTCAGTCCGTCGGGGCGGGCAGCAACTCCACGCTCACGTCCATGTCGCTGTAGATCGCGGGTGGGCCGAACTGGGTGTAGATCGCCACGTCGGCCGCGTCGCGCCCGTAGGCCACGGCCAGGCGGCCGCCGCGCAGGAGGCCTTCAGTGGGATCGAAGGTGTACCAGCGGTTGTTCACGTAGGCCTCGAACCAGGCGTGCATGTCCATCGGCTCGAGGTCGTACAGGTAGCCCACGACCAGGCGGGCGGGAATGCTCAGGGCACGGCACAGGGCGATGCCCAGGTGCGAGAGGTCGCGGCACACGCCCTCTCCCTGCGTGTTCACCTCGACGGCGGAGAGCGGAAAGGCGCTGGTACCCGGCGCATAGCGGACGCTGTCCCGCAGCCATTGCGTGATGCGGTCCACCTGGTCGTAACCCAGCGGGACACCCTCGACGATCTCGCGCGCCATGTTGCCGAAGCGGTCCGACTCGCAGTAGCGGCTCGGCAACAGATACATGAGCACGTTGTCCGGCAGGTTCTGGATCTCCACGAATTCCGCGCCAGGTGCCTGCACGATTGTGTCCGTGGTCACGACCTCGGCCGCGGTGTGGATGGAGAAGGCCCCGGCCGGGGCGACCAGGCGCTGGCAGAGGTTGCCGAAGATATCCGTGTATTCCCGCACCGTGACGTGGGGCGACATGGTATAGCTCTCCCGCGCGATCCATTGCTGCTCGCCGCTGCGGGGCCTCAGCATCAGGACCAGCGGTGTCGCGTCACCGAACTCGAACTGGAGCGTGCAGGTCGTTCGCATCCACATCTGACGTATCCTCTCACCCCTGGCTGAACCGGCTGGATTGCTGTGCCTTGCTCAAACTAACACGGGCAAGCCTCGACGGACAGGGTGCTGGCAGGAGTGCACAATGAAGCAGTGCGGTGCACTTACCACAACAGGTGCTGAACCCGTGCCACGGTAGGTTGCGTACGAGTATGGGATCTTGGTCGAACCAGGGCAACTGGTCGACTGGGTGCCGACATTCCGCTTCCTGATTCGTTGTCAGCGTTTAGAGTCCCATTTTATCCGGCGAATGGCTGCTGCAGGGGTGTGGTCGCCATGAGAATGCTAGAGAGGTAGTCCAACAGGGGGCAAGACGGGGCAGGCATCGGTCTTTCTGCATCCCCGGTCGCCCCGGATGCGTGGCGGGTGGGTTGGGCTCAGCACATTGATGTGCTGAGCCCGGGTCGCGCTAGTTATTACCCTGGAATGTCGTATAGCTGTTGATCAGGTTGCGGTAGTCCGGAATGTGATTCGCGAACAGCTGGCCGAGACCGTCGATATCGTTGCGCCAGTCGCGATGGAGCTCACATGCGGTGCCGAACCAGGTCATAAGCTGGGCGCCGGCGGAGGACATGCGATCCCAGGCGGATTCGCGGGTCAGGGCGTTGAAGGTGCCGGAGGCGTCGGTGACGACGAATACCTCATAGCCTTCTTCCAGCGCGGAAAGCGTGGGGAAGGCAACGCACACTTCGGTGACGATTCCGGCGATGATGAGTTGCTTCTTTCCGGTGGCCTTCACCGCTGCGACGAAGTCCTCGTTGTCCCACGCGTTGATCTGCCCCGGGCGGGCGATATACGGTGCGTCCGGGAAGGTCTCCTTGAGTTCGGTCATCAAGGGGCCGTTCGGACCCGTTTCGAAACTGGTCGTGAGAATGGTTGGAAGATTGAAGTATTTCGCGAGGTCGGCGAGTGCCAGGACGTTGTTGCGGTACTGGTCCGGATCGATGTCGCGTACGAGTGAGAGCAATCCGGCCTGGTGATCGACCAGCAGGACGGCAGCGTCGTCTTTGTCGAGGCGTGTGTAGGGTGTGTTCATGTCGTCTCCTGGATTGAGTATGCCTGTGTGGACAGGCGGTGGGTGTTGGGCGCCCCGGTCGTGTAACCGGGGCGCCGTGGATTTCATGAGGCCGGGGGCAACTCTCCGAATCGCCCGGCGCTGAAGTCTCTGAACGCTTCGGCAATCTGGTCGTGCGTATTCATCACGAATGGCCCATGGCCGACAACGGGTTCCCCGAGTGGCATGCCGCTGAGAAGCAGTACGGTGCTGTCCTCCTCGATGTCGAATGCGAGCATCGATCCCGCGCGTTCCATTACCGCGAGTTCGCCAGCGGTGACACGCTGCCCATCGACCAGGATTGCGCCATTCAATACGAACAGGGACGTCGTATGTTCCGGTGGTAGCTCGACCGACAGTGTCTTGCCTGCATTGAGGCGCAGGTCCCAGACGTTCATCGGGCTGAAGGTGCGGGCTGCTCCCTGTGTGGCGCCATAGGCACCGGCAATAATGCGAGCGGTGCCGACGCCCTCCGGAAACGCGAGTGTCGGGATCTGCTCCCGGGCGAGTTCCTGGTGGCTCGGGGCTGTCATCTTGTGCTGGGCCGGCAGGTTGGCCCACAGCTGGATCATCTCGAACGGCCCGCCCTGGCGCGCGTAGTCAGGTCCATGGAATTCCTCGTGCAGGATGCCTGATCCTGCGGTCATCCACTGTACGTCACCAGGGCCGATGGTCCCGGCGGTGCCCGTCGAGTCACGATGTGCGACCTCCCCGGCGTAGACGATGGTTACCGTCTCGAATCCGCGATGAGGGTGTGCTCCCACGCCGCGACGTCGCGCCGTCGGCGCGAAATGCGTGGGGCCTGCATAATCCATGAGCAGGAAGGGGGAGATCGTTTCCGCGAGATCGTGATACGAAAATATGCTGCGCACCGGAAAGCCGTCTCCGACCCAGTGGCGGCCACTGCCGCGCTTGATGAAGGTGAGTTTTTTCATGTCGACCTCCTGTTTGCCTGAGGACTAATCTAGCCGGAGGCGTATAGGTCCACTAGGTGGTAAGATCGGAAAATACTTTTCAACTGAATGAATAATCGACATGGATTTCAATGAGACAGCGGTGTTCGTGAAGGTGGTCCAGGCCGGGAGTTTCAGTGGGGCGGCGCGCCTGCTGGGGCTGCCAACCTCCACGGTTAGTACGCGCGTTGCGCGCCTTGAGCAGCGGCTGGGCGCCACACTGCTTCAGCGTACGACCCGTCGTCTCAACCTGACCGAATATGGCGAGATCTACTATCGCTACGCCGCCCAGGGGCTGGAATACCTGTTGGAGGCAGAGGCCGCGGTGACAGTGTCAACCGGTGAGCCCAGGGGAAGGTTGCGGGTGACTGCCCCCGCGGATTTCGGTGACGCCATCCTCGTTTGTCTGCTCGAGCGCCTGCGTGAGACTTATCCAAGGATCAGCGTCGAACTGTTGCTGACGGATGGTTACGTGGATTTGGTCGCTGATGGCGTGGATGTGGCCATCCGGGCGGGTGTGTTGAAGGATTCGACATTGGTTGCAAAAAGGGTGGGGAGTGCATGCTGGGCGCTGTTCGCGAGTCCCGCATACCTGCAGGAGGCCCCGTCTCTGCGAGCGCCTGGAGACTTGAGTCGGCATCGTTGCCTGCAGTTCACGTCCTTCGGCAAGGAGCAATGGACGCTGTCGAGCGGGAAGCGTCGTGCCGTGGTGTCCATGGAAGGGAATCTGATAGTCAACGACCTGGGGGTCATACGATTGATGTCCCTCGGTGGACAGGGTATCGGATTGTTGCCGACTTATATCTGCCTCGACGATATCGAGAGTGGCAGGCTCGTTCGGGTGTTGCCGAAATGGCAAGCCCGTGCCGATCCCATCCACCTGGTTTACCCGCGACAGCGGTTCATAGCGCCGAAGCTGCGAGCGTTTGTGGATGTTGCGGCTGTCGAATTGAAGCGGCTGCTCGGATAATAAGGGGCGCAGGCAGATATATCGGGTGTGACCAGGACCGCGTTGCTCGGCGCATTTTCCTGCCGGGGCTTCTCCAAGGGGCATGGATGCCTTCCGGAGGGAACGTTCATCGGGCCGGACGATTCGGGCGCCATCGGCGCCGGAGGTGCCACAGTACGGCCCACGGAAAGAGCCAGCGGGTGTAGCGCCTTGCGCCGAACCGTGGCGGGGTGGTCCCCCCGATGGCCACGAGACGAATGCCCTTCACGGCAGGACGCTCCCGGACCAGCGTCGCGTCGTAGACGATCAGGTGGCCTGGTGCGGATCTCAGGCGCAGGGCGAGTGGTTCGGTGCCCTGGCCCGGGTCGTAGCACCACAGGCCGATCCACCCGTCCCCGGCATCTTCCAGGCGATACACGACGACAACCTGTGCGGTGGCGGGCGATGCCTCGGCATCACGTATCAGCTCGACGAGTACGGGTTCGCCGTGGTGCAGTTTGCGTTCCATCTCGCGCAGGCTGTGCACGGTTTCGGCCTGCAGCCAGCGCGGCCCGCCGATGATTTTGGGGCGGAGTTCGAAGTTCACTTCCGCGTTCACGAAAAGCCGGCTGTCTTCCACCTGCTTGCGCAGCCGCCGTGCGATCTGCCCGGTGGGCAGGCCGTCCTGCGGGATGCGCGCATAGATGGCGCGGGCCACGAGCGAGCCCTGCGCGTCTGCCTGCAGCCAGGCCTGCAGGCGGCCGAGCAGCCAGGCGCGCAGTGTGGCCCCGTGTCTGCGGTTGGCGGGGTTGGTGCTGCCGCCGGCCGCGGGGCGTGGCACCGGGACGCGTGCCTGATAGCAGTCGTAGGCCAGGAGGGTGAGTGCGGTATGGAACAGGGCATCGGCGGGCAGGGCGTCGTCATCCAGGGGTTGGCCGGCAAGGCGCCGGACAAGGCCTGGCGCGTCGAACAGTGTGGCCTGGCTGCCGTACTGTTCGAGCAGGGCGTGGGCCGCCTGGATGCCGGCGTCTTTCAGCAGTGCCTGGAGTCCGGCGAGCTCGCCCGGGCTCAGCTGCCAGACGTCCCAGGGGCCGGGGTCGTCGAGCGTTGGATGGAAACGGCTCTGGTAGATCCTCAAGGGGGCTTAGCGGCGGGGCCGCCGCTTTCTGCGACCACTCGTCTCGGATGCCGCGTCGTTCTGTGTGGCCTGGGTGATCGCTGCCGCGGCCCGGGCGTCGGCGGTCTCCTCGTGCCAGCGGGCGAGGGCGGCGAGGGCCTCCTGCGAGGTCTCCTGTTGCACGGTGAGTTCGAGGCCGCAGAACTGGCAGCCGATGGGCCTGCCGGCCAGCACGGCCTCCACCGGCAACGGCAGCGGTGCGCCGCAGGACGGGCAGGGGATCTTGCCGGGTGCGGTGGCGGTCATCCCTTCTCCCCGGTCTTTTCTCCGGGCTGGGCGTCCGTGTCCTGCGGGGCGGGCAACAGGGCCTCCTGCTGGCTCGACTCGGACGCCAGGGCCAGCAGCTGCGCGAGACCGTTGGGCATGTCGGCCTGCTCGATACGCAGCTTCATCTTCACCAGCATGTCGGTGCTGCGGCGGTCACCCGGGCGGGGCTCGCGCGCGAAGGAGGCGCGCAGCCGGGCGATGGGCTCGCCTTCCGGGGTGCGCCGGGTCAGCGATTCCTGCGCGCCGTCGGCCGGCTGGATCGCCTCGGTCTGCAGGATGCGCACGGTGTAGTCGAGTTCGGCGTCGCGGATCTGCAGTGCGGGGATCGGCAGCATGGACAGCAGGGGGATCTGTACCTCCACGTCCTCGATCTTGCCGTCCTTGGTTCGGCGCCGTCGATTGAAGCGGGCCATCTGCAGCTCGCCGAGCGCGTTCATGTCGTCGCCGTTGCCGGTGAAGCCCACCATGCGGATGAACCGCGCGGTGGCCATGGCGGCCTGGGCCTCGGCCTCGACCAGGGCGTTGATCGGCGCGCCGATGAGCTGGGAGAGCGACAGCACCGAGCCCTGCGGCGCCGGTGGGTCGGCGCGCGTGGACCGGGTGCCGCCGTCGGGCGGTTCGCTACCGCCGTTGCCCGGTGCCCGTGGCTCGTCTGAAATGTTTTCCGGCATGTCCTGTCCCTCCCTGTCGGCGCTACTCGGATGTCAGCGCATGGCGCGTGGTGTACTTGTCCACCTTCACCTCGTTCCAGATGAGGTTGCGGACCACCGCCTTGATCTTGATGCTGGAGATGGCCGCCTCGCCGAGCTGGGCGAGCTGGCTGCCCTCCACCATCACCTCCATGCGCACGTCGCTGTTGCCGCGCGAGATGGTCTTGAGCGGCTCGGCCATCGCCTCGACGGCGCGTTTCATGTCCGTTGTCTCGATCACCGGCTGCACGATGTCGAACAACGCCCGCTTCATCTCGCCGCTGGCCTGCGGGTCTTCCCGGTAGGACTCGTTGGCATACTGCTCCATGGCCCAGCGGAACGGGCGCTCCAGGTGCTCCAGCACCTTGTCCGTGTGCAGCCTGCCCTCGTCGTCGATGAAGTAGGTGTATGACTCGATGAAGTAGCGCAGCACCTTCTGGCGCATCTCGATGCGCAGCACCGTGGAGCCGAAGCCCTTGTCCACGTACTGCGTGCGCTGCTCGCGCAGCGAGGGATCTTTCTGCTCGCGCGCGCCGGCGACGTTGAGGAAGGTGGATACCAGCCGCTCCACCGCACGCTCGAACAGTACGGCGGCATTGGCCTCCTGGCTCTCGTGATTGGCCTCGCTAGCGAGTATCTCGGCGATGGAGAACTTGAGGTCGATCTCGACCTCTTCCACATCCGCACGCGGGATGGGGAAGCGGCGCAGGAGATAGTCGTTCTCGTAATAGCGGGCGATGGAGCGTGAGTAGAGGTCGGCGCTGAAGCGCGCCTTGGCGAGGTCGCGAAGTAGCGCGCCCAGTATCTGCTGGATATCGGCCATAGTGATCCGTTAAGCCTTTGTGGTTGACGTCCTGTTCAGGTTGCAGGCGCCCCGACGATGCCGGGACGACTCAGGCGACACCCCGCCCGGGGCGCCAGGCGAGCCAGTCGAGCACCCGCTGCCAGACCCGGGTGTGTCCGGTGAGATAACGCACCGCGAGGGACAATGGGCCTGTACGGCGCTGGAGCCGGGAGGGCCCGAGGCTCACGAAGGCTTTTTTCCCTCCGGCCCCGGCTTCTCCTGTCCGCCGGCAGCGGTGGTCGCGGCGATGGGCGGCGGCGCCTCGATCGTGTCGGCCAGGATGTTGAGCATTTTGGACAGGCCTGCCGGCAGCTCGTCCTGCACGGCGTGCACGTGGATGTCGATGGTGGTCTCGACCGAGTACCGGGAGTTCTTGGTGGATTCGGAGTCCTTCTTCGAGGACACCGAGGCCTCGAGGCTGGCCTTGAAGAAGAGGTAACGCGCGCTGCCGCTGACCTTGGCACTGGCACTCTTCGACTCGATGGTCTTGTCTTCCGATTCCGTGGTCGAGGTGATGTTGGCCTTGAAGTCGATCGTCATCTCGTCGATGCGGATGAACGGAATCGGGACGATGGTGAGCAGCGGTACGGTGATCTCGGTCTCGGTCCCGCCCTTCTTGGCGGTGAAGGTGATGTTCTGGACCTTTCCCTTCTCATCGAAGCCGATGGACTTGATGAAGTTGACCGAGGAAACGGCGGCCCGGGACTGCGCCTCGATGGCGGCATCCAGCGGTGCACCGATGAGCGTTCCGAACGGGAGGGCTTGGAGTTCTCCTGCGACGGCCATGTCTTTCTCCTTGGGGTTGTCGGGAACGGTCGTCGCTCAGTGCCCGGGGATTTCCCGGCCGATGCTGGCGCGGGAGAGCCTGGATCGCGGCGCAACGGACAGTTCCCTTGGGGGAGCTTGCGCGGGCACGGCTCACGTCGCCTCCGTGCGTCCATGGAGGCCAATCGAGGCCGCCACGTTAGAAGCTATTAGCACCCTTTGATGTATTGTCAATGAAACAGGCAGGTTGGCGGGGAAGGCGTTGAGGCTTGTCAGGGAAGCCGGATTGCTTCCAGGCTTGCTGTTGCGGATGTTTCACGGATGGGTATCTGCTTGTAGGATTTTTCTGATAGTGCGTAATCCGAATTGAAGTGACCTGCAATCGCGCTAAGCTTTCCGGAGGAAAGTTCACAGGGAAGTCGTGTCATGAGTGATCTGTCTGTCAATACCGCGCCTGGCGGTGGTGAGTCATCTGCCGTGGTGACTCCCGTGGCCGCGTCCGACACGCCTTGGTGTAATCGGCTGCACGCCTTTTTTAACCGGCTTCATGCCATTTTCTCGGTATGTTGCAACCCATGCGGCGCAGTCTCCGGCACACACTCCCAAGATGCGAAGATGGTCTCCGCCCTGCGTCTGCTACGGACGGAGGTGCTCGATCTGATTTTTCTGCTGCGCCGTATCAAGAACGGACAGCTCAAATACAGCGAGGCCAGGCCGTACCTGAAAAAGACCTGCCAGGATATCGATGAGTGTGTTGCCACTATCGTGGACATCGAGAAGGCGTCGGGTGTCAGTAGTGATGCGGTCCGACACATCCTCAACCTCTGGGAGCAGATGAGGATCAGCCGGATCTGGCCTGCAGATTCACCTGGGAAGCCGGCCAATACGGCATCCACAGGTGCTGGCGAAGAGGTGGCCGATACCTTGCAGGTGATCTCTCTGCTGGAGGAGCAGGCGCAGGGGCTGGTGCTGGAAGTCGGCTACCGGACGATCGTCGACCGGGTCAATGCCTGGCTGAAGCTGTCGCGGCCGGGTCACGTACTGCCGTTTCACATGGTCTTCGAGGATGAACTCCTGAATGAGGCGGACCGTGTAAAGGTGTTGAACTACATCACCTGGAAGCAGGAGCAGATCCAGGGCGGTCTGGTCGATCCTTCGACCGGTCTGATCTATCGCTATCCCGCGAACCCGTTTTCACGGGCGCTCCGTCATGTGTTCGTCATCCTCGTGTTGGTGTCGTTCACGGCCCTGTTCTGGAAGTGGGGGGCGGTAATGGCCTGGCTGGAGGTGTCTACCCCGTTCCTGGCGAGTGCTGAAGCTGCCGCCGAGGCAGGGCGGGCGGCGAGCCCGGCCGGCATTCCGATCACGATATGGCTCGCATTGCTGGCGGGTCTGCTGGCACACAAGCTGGTAGGAAGTGCAAAGCATCGCCAGGGGGTTTCGGTTGCGACGTTTCTCCCCGTGTCGGACTGGGGCTACTTTCTCTCGGCGCGCACGGCGCAGATCGTCGGCAGGGTTGCACTGGCCGTGTTCGTCACCGCATGGCTGTTGCTCATGGCAGAGGAACCGGGCGATGCCACCATCAATTACGCCTTCCTCGCCGGCTATGGGCTCGACAGCTTTGCCGGCCTGTTTGCCTCGAACCTGGAGCGGCAGGCGGGGGCGCAGGCCGAGGCGTTGCGTAGCCGCTATGGCCTGAACGAGGATGGCAAGGCGGCCCGCTCCTGAGCGTGTGCAGCGGCGTATGGCTGTGTGATGCGCCGCTGCACCTGTCTTCGATCCATGACCATGGAGGTGTCATGAAACAGTGGTGTTTGGTCCTGATGCTTTCCTCGGCCCTGCCGATGAGTGGTTGTGCAATGTTCACCTCGCCGGCCAGGCAGCACGCACTGGAACCGGATACGACCTACTGGTTCGATTACACGGCCGACCGGCGCGGTGCACTGATGGTGCGGCGTGGTTCCGATATGGTCTATTGCGCCGAGCCTTCTCCCGATGTGGCCCTGGACCTGGTCTCCAGCATGAACCTGGAAGCGGACCTGCCGCAGGATGCCGCGTCCGCGAAGATCGCCTCCGAAACGCGCCAGGAGGTCGTGCAGCTCGCGAAGCGCTCGCAGATGCTGCTGTTCCTGCGTGAGTCGCTTTACCGGTTATGCGAGCTGTCCATCAACCAGGACCTGTCACCGGAGGAGGTGGTCCGTCAGTACGAGATGGTGATCAAGACCGCCCATGAGCTGGCGATGGTCGAGATGAAGGAAGCGGAACAGGGTGTGCTCAAGGCGCAAGCGGAACTGATTCAGATCAAGAGGGAAGTCACAGACATCCTCGATGAGGGTGAAGGCGCGGGGAGTCCGCCATGAGTAAATTCCAGCAGAAGATCAGACGGCTTGTCGAGGAGAAACGGGAGTTCAGGACCGTGATCGGCGGAGTGCAGCATCGTGTAATTGCCGTGCGTCTCGATGATGATCACGTCGTCCTGGAAGACCAGGATCACCCGCACCGATACGATATGCATTTTTCTCAGGTCGTCATCCTCTCTTCTACACCCTGACCAGGGTGTTATCTTGCCTGCGACAAGTGGGGCGTAGTGGGGTTATACGGCGGAGATGCGTAGACGCCAGAAGCATCGTACAGGGGGGCTGGGATGACCAGGTTCCAGAGAGTGCCGGATCAGTTTTTCGTCAGCAAAAGAAGTTCTGTGCGCTGATCGGCGAGCCTATTTCTCCGGCAGGGGAATGAACTCCGCCTCGTCGCCCGGCACCTTCGGGAAGCGCCCTTCGCGCCAGTCCGTCTTCGCCTGTTCGATACGCTCCCGGCGACTGGAGACGAAGTTCCACCAGATGTGGCGGTGCGAGAGGCGTTCGCCACCGATGATGACGAAGCGGGTCGGTGCGGTGGCCGTGACCTCGATGTCCTCGGCGGGGCTGAACACGGCCATGGTGCGGGCCGCGATACGGCTTTCCATGGCCTGGAGTTCGCCGTCCACCACGTAGAGGGCGCGCTCCTCGATGCCGTCGGGCAGGCGCAGGCGCTGGCCGGGTTCGAGCCTTGCTTCCACGTACAGTGTCTCGGCCAGCGTCTTCACGGGCGAGCGGACGCCATAGGCCTCGCCGATCAGCACGCGGACGGCTGCACCGTCGATGTCTGCGGCGGGGATCTCTGCGGCATCGTAGTGGTGAAACGCCGGCTCCATCTCCTCGTCCGCCTCGGGCAGGGCTAGCCAGAGCTGCAGGCCTTCCAGCGCGTTGCCGGCGGCCTTGATCTCCTCGCGCTGACGCTCCGAATGCACGATCCCGCGGCCGGCGATCATCAGGTTGATCTCGCCGGGTCTTACCGCCAGCTCGTTGCCCAGCGAGTCGCGATGCAGCATCTCGCCGCGGAACAGGTAGGTGACGGTGGCGAGGTTGATGTGCGGATGGGGGCGCACGTCGATGCCCTGGCCGGGCGGGAAGTCCGCCGGGCCCATGTGGTCGAAGAAGATCCAGGGGCCGATCATGCGCCGCTCGGCCGAGGGCAGGGCGCGACGTACCACGAAGCCACCGAGGTCGTGGGGCCTGGGTGTGATGATCAGCTCGATGGCCGTGCAGGCGCCGGCCTGGCATTCCGGGGGCAGCTGCTGGAGGGTTTCGATGCTCATGGGGCCTCGTTGTCCTGGCGTCCCGGTTTTTGCTGGTTCGCATTGCAGCACGGGACTGATTGGTTGGGTTCACAACAAACCGGGTCAGGGAGAAAATATCATTAATTTCAGTGGAGGTGGTTGGCTGGCCCGTTTTTCTCTGCGCGACTCACTCCAGCGGTCGGAGCGACTGCAGCATCGTGGGGAGTAATTCAGACACGGTCGGGTGGATGTGCACGGCACGGCTGATGACGGTGTAGGGTCTCCCGGCATACATCACGTCGAGAAGCACGTGCACGACCTCGTCGCCGTGCAGGCCGAGCAGGGTGGCACCGAGGATCTCCCCGCTGTCGGCATCGACGAGCACTTTCATGAAGCCGCGCGTCTCGCCCTGCTCGCGGGCGCGCGCGACGGCGGACATCTCGAGCCTGCCCACCAGCACGTTGCGCCCTGAGTCGCGCGCCTCGCGTTCGGTCATGCCGGCACGGCCGAGTGGCGGGTCGGTGTAGAGGGCGTAGCAGGGGATGCGGTCGCTCACCCGGCGCGGGTCATCGTCGAACAGGTTGGCGACCACGATCTCGTAGTCGTTGTAGCTGGTGTGGGTGAAGGCCCCCTGGCCGTTGACCTCGCCGAGCGCCCACACGCCTTCGATGTTGGTACGCAGGGCGTCGTCGACGCGTATGTGCCCCCGCTCGTCGGTCTCGATCCCGGCGTTCTCAAGGCCGAGGTCGTCGGTGTTGGGCACGCGACCAACCGCCAGCAGCAGGTGGCTGCCCTCGATGGGTGTTGCGTCGTGCCCGCACTCGATGTTCACGCGCACGCCCTCCGGCCCGCGTTCGACGCTCAGGCACTCGGCCTCCAGCCGCACTGTAATGCCCTCGTCTTCGAGGAACTTGCGCACGGTGTCGGATACCTCTTGGTCCTCATGCCCTATAAGCCGGTCCTTCATCTCGACCACGGTCACCCGGGCGCCGAACCGGCGGTACATCTGCGCGAACTCGAGGCCGATGTAACTTCCGCCGATGATGACCAGGTGCCCCGGGATGAAGTCGAGGTCCATGATGCTGGAGCTGGTGAGGTAGCCGACCTCGTCGAGGCCCGGCAGATCGGGTACCCGTGCGCGGGCGCCGACGTTGATGAAGATGCGTTCGGCCGTGAGTGTCCTGCCGTTAACGGACAGCGAGTGCGCATCCTCGAAGCAGGCGTGGCCGCGGATCAGCGTGACGTTCTCCATGCCTTCCACCCACCGGGTCACGCCCTGGTTGGCGGCGGCGACGATCTCGTCCTTGCGTGCCTTGACCCGTGCCATGTCCACGTTCACGGGCGCGTCGATCTTCACGCCGTAGTCCTCGGCGCGCCGCGCGAGATGTGCGACCCGTGCGCTCGCCACCAGCGTCTTGGTCGGGGTGCAGCCGGTGTTCACGCAGGTGCCGCCCATCAGGTGCCGCTCGACGATGGCGGTCTTGAGGCCCTCCTTGCCGAGCCGTTCGGCCAGCGGCGGACCGGCCTGGCCGGCCCCGATGACGATGGCGTCGTAGTGTTCGGTCATGGCTTGCACCCTCCCTGAAGCCCGCGCGGGCCGCGCACTCCGCTGTCGTGAACGAATGGCCCCGGGCCGGAATGCCGGTCGCGGCGCTGCCGTCATGGTCTAGATCGACCCGGATGCCTCTATATCTTCTAGCAGTTTTTGCCAGCCGGCCTGTTCGCGCTCGGGCATGAACAGGCCCCGGCGTGCGGCGCAGGCGGCCTCGAGGTCGGTATAGAACGTCGGGTCCGACTCGGCCCGCAGGAGCAGGTCGCGCAGGGCATCGGCATTCTTCACCGGATAGTAGCCGGGGTAGTCGTCACCGAGTAGCCCCACCGAGCCGTCGATGTCGGAGGCGATCACCGGCAGGCCGGCCATCACCGCCTCGGAGATCACGTTCGCGCCGCCCTCCATGATCGAGGGCAGGACCAGCAGGTGCGAGCGCGCATACACCCGCCGCAGTTCCGCGTGCGGGATCTCGCCATGCCAGCGGTAGCGCGGGTTGCGCTGCATCTCCTCGCGCGCGGCCGCAGCCCAGTCCGGGGTGTGTGCCCCGCCGTAGGCATCCACCCGGATGCGGCTGTCCGGCGGCAGGTCGCGCACGGCCAGTGCCGGGCGCAGCGGGTCCTTCTCCTCGCGCAGGTGGCCGGCGAAGCAGACACGGAAGCTGCGCCGGGCGGGCTGTCGGTGCAGGAGCGGACGGGCCGACTGCACGATGATGCGCAGCTTGTCGCGCAGGTGATTGGGCAGCACGTTGCCCACCAGCGCATGCAGCCCGACGATGTGGTCGGCGGCCTCGAGCGAGGCGAGCGTGGGCTCGGGGTGGCTGTGGATGAAGCGGTAGGCATCGGTGCCGGTGAGCACCACCACCAGGGGGCGGTCCGGGTAGGTGGCGGCAAAGCGGGCGATGGCCTCGGCGCTGCGCCAGGCATGCAGCCCCACCATCAGGTCGGCCGGCTCGCCCTGGTAGTCGGTGGACACGTGCACCCGGTGGCCGAGCCGGCGCAGGATCGCCGCCCAGCGGTTGGCCGTGGCCCGGTTGCCGGCGCGCGAACCGCGCGGTGCAGGGGTGATCAGGCGGATGTGCATGTGACTTTCCGGCGCATCCTTGCGACCATAGCATGCGAACCTGATCGATGGGATATCGTGGCATGTCGCAACCGCTGATCGACTGGATGGAAGACGCCCGCCGGCGCACGCTCGCGCTGATCGAGGGGCTGGACAGCGGGCAGCTGATGGGGCCGAAGCTGCCCATCGTGAACCCCCTGCGCTGGGAGATCGGGCACGCCGCCTACTTCTACGAGTACTGGATCCTGCGCCAGCACCTGGGCGAGCCCCCCGTGCTCCCGTCGGTGGACCGTCTCTATGACTCCATCACCATCGCCCACGACGACCGCTGGGACCTCCCCTTGCCGAGCCTCGAAGACACCCTGGCCTACATGCGCGCGGTGCACGACCGGGTGCGCCGCCACGTGGAGCAGGACGGGCCCGACCCGCAGCGGGATTACCTGCTCGAGTACGCGATCTATCACGAGGACATGCACGGCGAGGCCTTCACCTACACGCGCCAGACCCTGGAATACCCCGCGCCGGCCATCGGCGCCGTGCCCGCGGACCTGATGCAGGGCCGGCTGGAAGGCGATGCGCAGATCCCTGGCGGCCGCTTCATGCTGGGCGCCACGCCGCAGGACGGTTTCGTCTTCGACAACGAGAAGTGGGCGCACCCGGTGGAGGTGCAGCCCTTCGCCATCGCCCGCGCCGCGGTGAGCAACGCCGAGTACGCGGCCTTCGTCGAGGCCGGCGGTTACACGGACCCGCAGTACTGGGACGAGGACGGCCTGGCCTGGCGGCGCGAGTCCGGCCTCGAACACCCGCGCTACTGGCGGCGCGCCGGCGGGGGCTGGGAGATGCGGCGCTTCGACCGCTGGGAGCCGCTGCCGCCGGATGCGGCGGTGATCCACGTCTGCTGGCACGAGGCGCGCGCCTACTGCCGCTGGGCCGGGCGGCGCCTGCCCACCGAGCTGGAGTGGGAGGTGGCGGCCGCCGGCCAGCCGGGTGCCGACGGTGGCCTGTCCGCCGAGAAGCGCCACTACCCCTGGGGCGACGCTGCGCCCGCACCGCAGCTCGCCAACCTCGATGGCCGCGCGCTGGGCACCATCGCGGTGGGCGCGCTGCCGGCGGGCGACAGCGCCTTCGGCTGCCGGCAGATGATCGGCAACGCTTGGGAGTGGACCGAGGATACTTTCGAGCCCTACCCGGGCTTTACACCCGACATGTACGCGGACTACTCCCAGCCGCTGTTCGGCAACACCAAGGTGCTGCGCGGCGGGGCCTGGACCACCCGCGGGCGCATGATCCGCAACACCTGGCGCACCTACTACGGACCGGAGCGCAACGACGTGTTCGCCGGTTTCCGCACCTGCGCACTCTGAGTACCCGGAGGATTGGATGACGATGCCAGGCCGCGAGGCGATGCGCTGCACACCAGCCAGGGAGGGGCGGGCATGAGCGAGCTGGCGAGCTTCGCGGACCTGCACCCCACCGCCGACGATCTCGCGGCGGACGTGCTGGCCGGGTTCTGCCGGCCGCAGAAATCGGTCCCGCCCAAGTACTTCTACGACGCCGAGGGCTCGCGGCTGTTCGACGCGATCACCGGGCTACCGGAGTACTACCCCACGCGTACCGAGACGGCCCTGCTGCGCCGCTATGCGGACGAGATCGCGCAGAAGGCCGGCACCGGGCAGCTGCTGGTCGAGCCCGGCAGCGGCAGCTGCACCAAGGCGCGCCTGCTGTTCGCGGGCCTGAGGCCCTGCGCCTACGTGCCCATGGACATCTCGCGCGACCACCTGCGCATGGCCGCGGAGCAGGTCGCCGTCGAGTTCCCCTGGCTGGAGGTGCACGCGGCCTGCACCGATTTCACCCGGCTGATGGCGCTGCCGCCGGACAGCCCGGAGGGCCGGCGCCTGGCCTTCTTCCCGGGATCGAGCATCGGCAACTTCGACCCGCAGGCGGCGGTCGGCTTCCTGCGCATGATCGCGGACCTGGTCGGGCCGGGCGGGCAGCTGCTCATCGGCGTGGACCTGAAGAAGGACCGGGCGATACTCGAGGCCGCCTACGATGACGCCCAGGGCGTGACCGCGGCCTTCAACCTCAACCTGCTCGCGCGCATCAACCGCGAGCTCGGCGCCGACTTCGATCTCGCGAAGTGGGGCCACCGGGCCGTGTACAACGAGGCCGAGGGTCGCATCGAGATGCACCTGGTCTCGCTGGCGGCGCAGCAGGTGAGGCTGCAGGGCCGCAGCTTCCACTTTGCCGAGGGCGAGACCATTCACACCGAGAATTCCTACAAGTACACCGTGGCGGAGTTCCGCGAGCTGGCGGCACGGGCCGGCTTCACCGCGGACAGCGTATGGGTGGACGACGAGCGCCTGTTCAGCCTGCACCTGCTGACGACGGAGGCGGCGGATGAAGTCTGACATCCCGGTCGTCAAGGACATCGTCCTGGTCGGCGGCGGGCACGCGCACGTCTCCGTGCTGCGCCGCTTCGGCATGAAGCCCATGCCGGGCGTGCGCCTGACCGTGATCACCCGCGACATCCACACGCCGTACTCGGGCATGCTGCCCGGCCTGGTGGCCGGGCACTACGGCTGGGACGACGTGCACATCGACCTGGGGCCGCTGGCCCGCTTCGCCGGGGCGCGCCTCTACCACGGCGAGGTCGCGGGCCTGGACCTCGCGCAGCGCGTTGTGCAGGTGCCCGGCCGCCCGCCGGTGCACTACGACCTCCTGTCCATCAACACGGGTTCGCGCCCGCGCACCATCGACGTGCCCGGTGCGCTGGAACATGCCCTGCCGGTGAAGCCCATCGACCAGTGGCTCGACAACTGGCAGGCCTTGCAGGAACGGGTGCGGGCGAGCCGTGGCGCGTTCCGCGTGGTCGTCGTGGGCGGCGGTGCCGGCGGCGTGGAGCTGGCGCTTGCCACCCGGCATCGCCTGCGAGGCCTGTTGCGCGAGCAGGGCGAGGATGCCTCGCGCCTGCACTACACATTGCTCACCGACGGGCCGGAGATCCTGCCCACCCACAACCCCGGGGTGCGCCGCCGCTTCAACCGGGTGCTGGGCGAGCGCGACATCGCGGTGCATGCGCACAGCAGGGTGGTGGCCGTCGAGCCCGACGGGGTGCAGGTCGAGGGCGGCGGGTTCCATCCGGCCGACGCCGTGCTCTGGGTCACCTCGGCCGCCGCGCCGCAGTGGCCGGGGCAGTCGGGGCTCGCGGTGGACGAGCAGGGCTTCATCCGTGTGGACGCGTCGCTGCGCTCGACCTCCCATCCCGAGGTCTTCGCCGCCGGCGACGTGGCCGCGCTGCCGGACCCCCGGCCCAAGTCCGGCGTGTTCGCCGTGCGCCAGGGGCCGGTGCTCACCGAGAACCTGCGCCGCGCGGTGGCCGGCCGTCCGCTCAAGCGCTACCGCCCGCAGAAGCATTTCCTCGGCCTGATCAGCACCGGGGATCAGTACGCCGTGGCCTCGCGCGGCAACTGGTCCTGGGAGGGCCGGCTGCTGTGGACCTGGAAGGACTGGATCGACCGGCGTTTCATGCAGCGCTTCAACGAGCTGCCGGAGATGCCCCAGGAGACGGGGCCCGACGTGGGCGGCATCGCCGACGCCGAGGCCATTCGCGAGCTCTCCACCCTGGCCATGCGCTGTGGCGGCTGCGGCGCGAAGGTGGGCAGCACCGTGCTCAGCCGGGTCATCAACCGCCTGCCGGCGCAGCGCCGCCCCGACGTGCTGATCGGTCTGGATTCGCCGGACGATGCGGCGGTGTTCGAGGTGCCGCCCGGCAAGGTGATGGTGCAGAGCGTGGACTACTTCCGCGCCTTCATCGACGACCCCTACACCTTCGGTCGCATCGCCGCCAACCATGCGCTGGGCGACATCTTCGCCATGGGTGCCGAGGCCCAGTCCGCGCTGGCCATCGCCACGGTGCCCTACGGCCGCGAGCACATCGTCGAGCAGACCCTCGCCGAGGTGATGAGCGGCGCCCTGGACACCCTGGCGCCCACCGGCGCGGTGCTGGCCGGCGGGCATTCCAGCGAGGGCGCCGAGCTCGCCTTCGGCCTCACGGTGAACGGCCTGATCGCGAAGGACGCCCTGCTGCGCAAGGGTGGCATGCACCCGGGTGATGCACTGATCCTGACCAAACCCATCGGCACCGGCACGCTGTTCGCGGCCGAGATGCGCGGCAAGGCGAAGGGGCGCTGGGTGGACGGGGCCATCCAGTCCATGCTGGTCTCCAGTCAGGCCGCCGCGGCCTGCCTGTACCGGCGCGGTGCGACTGCCTGCACCGACGTCACCGGCTTCGGCCTGCTGGGGCACCTGGTGGAGATGACGCGCGCCTCGGACGTCGACGTGCGGCTGGAACTGGAAACGGTGCCGGTGCTCGACGGGGCGGAGCAGACGGTGGCCGCGGGCATCCTCTCCTCGCTGCAGCCGCAGAACGTGCGCCTGCGCCGCGCCGTGCGCGACCCCGATGCCCTGAGCGCCCACCCGCGCTACCCGCTGCTGTTCGATCCCCAGACCGCCGGCGGCCTGCTGGCCGCGGTGCCGTCGGCGCAGGCGGCCGACTGCCTGGCCGAGCTGCACGACCTCGGTTACCCGCATGCCGTGATCATCGGCCGGGTCGAGCCGCGCAGCGCCGAAGAGGCGCCGGTTCAGGTCGTCCCCTGAATCGTCGTAGGAGCGGTGCGAGCCGCGAGCCGCGAGCCGCGATGCCGCGATGCCGCGATGCCGCGATGCCGCGATGCCGCGAGTTGCAAGTCGCGTGGGGCTGCGTTTATGCCCTCTGGGTGCAAGCTGCGATGCCGTTGCCTGGTCAACGTGCCGCCCGATCGCGCCTTGCAGCGCTCCTACCAACCCGGTGCTCCCGTAGGAGCGGTGCAAGCCGCGATTGCCCATGCCCCGGGCAGCGTGCCACCCCTGATCGCGCCTCGCACCCGGAGGACATAAACGGCGCTCCTACTCCTAACGCCTATCCCCTAACGCCATGCGGGGCAATGTCCCGGCCTGGCATTTCTAGCGCATCAGGCGCTCCGCATCCTTCAGCACGATCTCCGTGAAGGCCTGGGCCGCCGGGCTCGGGCGCCGGCCTTCGCGCTGCACCAGGTACCACTTGCGCTTGAGGGGAAAGCCCTTCACGTCCAGCACGCAGAGCTGGCCGGAGGCGATCTCTGCCTGGACGGTGTGCAGCGAGACCACGCCGACCCCCAGCCCGGCCTCCACCGCCTGTTTGATGGCCTCGTTCTTGTTCATTTCCATGGCCGTGTTGAACGGCAGGCCGTGTTCGGCGAGGAAGGCGGCCAGCGCGCCGCGCGTGCCGGAGCCCTGCTCGCGGCCGATCAGCGGTTCCTCGAGAAAGCGCGCCAGGGGGATGCCGCTCTTCCCCGCCAGCGGGTGGCTGGTGGCGGCGATCACCACCAGGGGGTTGTCCATGAAGGGGCGGGCATGCAGGCCGAGGTCTTCCGGCGGCTTGCCCATCAGGGCGAGGTCGATGGTGTTCTCCGTCAGGTGCCTGAGCAGGGTTTCGCGGTTGACGACGTTGAGGCTCAGCTGCACCTCCGGATACAGGGCGCGGAAGCGGGCCATGAGCCGGGCGGCGAAGACGCTGGCGGTACTGGCGGCGGAGACGGTGAGCGTGCCGCCCTTGAGTCCCTGCAGATCGGCCAGCGCCTGTTCGAGGTTGGCGAGTTCGCGCGCGATCAGCTGGGCGCTGTTGAGTGTCTCCCGGCCGGCCTCGGTGAGACGGATCTGTTTGCCGATGTGCTCGAACAGGGGCAGGCCGAGGCCGGCCTCGAGCTGCTTGACCTGCATGGAGACGGCGGGCTGGGTGAGGTGCAGCTCGCCGCTGGCACGCGAAAAGCTGCCGCAGCGGGCGACGGCCTCGAGGATCTCGAGCTGACGCAGGGTGATTTTTCGCATAAGAATTACTTTGTAATTATCAAAATAATCCTTAATTTATCTGATAGACCATGTAATTTATAGTGCCTTCCGATGCTTGTGCCCCAGGGGCACTCCCACCACGCAAATCGGAGAAGTTACATGGCTCACGATCAATCCAGTCGTTATGCGAACCTCGATCTGACCGAAGAGGAACTGATCGCCGGCGGCCAGCACATCCTGGTTGCCTACACGATGAAGCCCAAGGCGGGCTACGACTACCTCGCCACGGCGGCCCATTTCGCCGCCGAGTCCTCCACCGGCACCAACGTCGAGGTCTGCACCACCGACGACTTCACCAAGGGTGTGGATGCCCTGGTGTACCACATCGATCCGGCCAGCGAGGACATGCGCATCGCCTATCCGCTGGACCTGTTCGATCGCAACGTGATCGACGGTCGCATGATGCTGGTGTCCTTCCTCACCCTGACCATCGGCAACAACCAGGGCATGGGCGACGTGGAATACGCCAAGATGATCGACTTCTACATGCCCGAGCGCGCCATCCAGCTGTTCGACGGCCCGTCCCGTGACATCTCCGATCTGTGGCGCATCCTCGGTCGTCCGGTGAAGGACGGTGGCTACATCTCCGGCACCATCATCAAGCCCAAGCTGGGCCTGCGCCCCGAGCCCTTCGCCCAGGCGGCCTATGAATTCTGGCTGGGTGGCGACTTCATCAAGAACGACGAGCCCCAGGGCAACCAGGTGTTCGCCCCCATCAAGAAGACCCTGCCGCTGGTGTACGACGCCATGAAGCGCGCGCAGGACGAGACCGGCGAGGCCAAGCTGTTCTCCATGAACATCACCGCCGACGACCACTACGAGATGTGCGCCCGCGCCGACTTCGCACTGGAGACCTTCGGCCCCGACGCCGACAAGCTGGCCTTCCTGGTCGATGGCTATGTCGGCGGCCCGGGCATGGTGACCACGGCGCGTCGCCAGTACCCGAGCCAGTACCTGCACTACCATCGCGCCGGCCACGGCGCCGTGACCTCGCCGAGCGCCAAGCGCGGCTACAGCGCCTTCGTGCTGGCCAAGATGTCCCGCCTGCAGGGTGCCTCCGGTATCCACGTCGGCACCATGGGCTACGGCAAGATGGAAGGCGAGGCCGACGACAAGGTGATCGCCTACATGATCGAGCGCGACGAGTGCCAGGGCCCGGTCTACTACCAGAAGTGGTACGGCATGAAGCCCACCACCCCGATCATCTCCGGCGGCATGAACGCCCTGCGCCTGCCCGGCTTCTTCGAGAACCTGGGCCATGGCAACGTGATCAACACCGCCGGCGGCGGCTCCTACGGCCACATCGATTCCCCGGCCGACGGCGCCCGTTCGCTGCGCCAGGCCTACGAGTGCTGGAAGGCCGGCGCCGATCCGGTCGAGTGGGCGAAGGAGCACCGCGAATTCGCGCGCGCCTTCGAATCCTTCCCGCACGATGCCGACAAGCTCTACCCGGGCTGGCGTGACCGGCTGGGCGTGAAGGCGGCGTAAGCAGCCCGCATCGCCCGTTACAGGAGCGGCGTCCATCGTTGGGGTGGGCGCCGCTTTTTTGTGGGTCTTCCTGCCGGGGATCCGTATGGGGTCTTTTGCATGAGCCGAGAAGAATGGATGCGTCCTCATTGTTGCGGTCGCGCTCGACAGTGCGCTTTGCCGAGGGGTATCGTTCTCGAGCCGTCAGGCGAACAACAACAACCAATTCAGGACAGGGGGATTTTATGGGGAGTAAACGAACAATCGTTTCCTTGGTGGCCGGGTTTGCCCTGCTGGTGATGGCGGGGATGTTGCAGGCGGCCGAGATCGGGGTGGTCTTCCTGCATGCCAAGGGCGCCTCGCCGGATGCCGGCACGACCTCCGGGCTGATCGACCGAATGCGCAAGGAGGGCATGGAGGTGGTGACGCCCGAACTGCCCTGGTCCAAGGGTCGTGGCTACGATGCCAGTTATGAAGATGCCCTCGGGCAGGTGCACGAGGCGGTGCAGGCATTGCGTGCGAAGGGCGTGAAGACCGTGATCGTCGCGGGCCATAGTCTGGGTGCCAACGGGGCGATCGGATATGCAGCCAACTATGACGGCGTGAACGGTGTGGTTGCCATCGCGCCGGGGCATTCGCCCGAGCTGAGGGGCTTTCAGAAGAAACTCGGCGACAGCGTCGAGCGTGCACGAGCCATGGTCGATGAGGGCAAGGGTGATGAGGCCGGCCGCTTCAATGACCTCAACCAGGGCAAGACCTCTGCAGTGAAGACCACCCCGCTCATCTACCTGAGCTATTTCGATCCCGAGGGTCCGGCCGTGATGCCGAGCAACGTGATGGGTCTCAAGGAAGGAACTGCGCTGCTGTGGATCGTCGGCGAGAAGGACCGGATGGCGAAGCGCGGTGAGGGCTATGCCTATGGCATGGCGCCGGCCAATGAACTGAATGCCTATGTCGTGGTTCCGGGTGGGCACAAGGCCACGCCGGCCAGGGGCGAGCAAGAGATCATCGCCTGGATCAAGCGGGTTGCCGCAGCGCGGCGATAGCGTCTGTTCCATCAATGGGCAGTACCAGAAAGGGGGGAGCAATCCCCCCTTTCGCATTTCAGCTGCCCCGTTTCTCCATTGTCCCTGAGAAAAACAATGGAACTATTCTTTCTCCACGCGGTATGAGAGTTTCAGACCCATTCTAAAAACAACCGGGAGTCCCGCAATGAACCTCGTGCGTTTCGTCTACATCAGCTCGGCCACGCCGGAATACAACGAACAGCTCGATCTCGGCCGCATCCTGCAGGCCTCCCGACGAAACAACCCGCGCGAGGAGATCGGCGGGGTGCTCTATTCGGGGCACGGGTATTTCTTCCAGTGCCTGGAGGGCGACCGGCACAAGGTGAATGCCCTGTATCGCCGTCTGCTCAACGACCCGCGCCATGCCGACGTGGATGTCATCTCCGTCAAGCCGATCCCCTTTCGCACCTTCTCCGACTGGTCGATGAAATACGTCCCGGCGGAGGGCGACATCGAGCGCCTGCTCCGCCAGCGCGGTCACAAGCAGTTCAATCCCTACGCGTTCGACGAGGACATGGTCGATGCCCTGGTGAGCACCTTCGCCGGCGCCATCGACCCCACCGGCGGGCCCGACCTCGAAGGCGGGGCAGACAGTGCGAAGCGCCAGAGCGCACTGAGTTCGCTGGTGGATTTCTTCCGCGGTCGCGGCTAGCGTTCCCGGAGCGCCCACGGCACTGCGGGATGCCGCCCAGGGGCGGCGGGGCCAGGGTGCCGGCCCGGGCGGGCCGGCCGTCGACTAGCGCTCTTCCGGTGGCAGGGCCATCTTGCCGTAGACGGCGATCGCGGCGCGCCGCTCGCGCGAGAGCCGGCGCACCACGCCCACCGTGTGCTTGAGCTCGGCAGCCGCGGCATAGGCCTCGTCCACGCTGGCTGCCTTGCGTGCCTGCTGCGGTGCGGAGGCAAACTGCGGCTTGTGCGGTTCCAGTGTCTCGTCTTTCATCATTGCATCCTCGCGTCCAGATGAAGCTGACAGGGGTATATTCCGGATACATCTTTATGGCTGCAAGCCCACAAATTGCAGGGACTTGGTGGGCGGCACTTGGGCTGAGGGGTTTCACATAGACGAATATCTATGTATTGGAAAGTACATATATATTTCCTTTGTCTATGGATAACAGCTAGGATTCGCTCCATGTTACCGCTATCGCGCCCGGCCGCATGATCCGGCTCCGTACCTATGTGTATATCGACTCGCTGCAGCCGCAGCTGGCCGAGTACATGGCGACCGTCTCCCAGGGCTTTCTGCCCGTACCGGGGGACTCCTGCCTGTGGGTGGAGGTTTCGCCGGGTATGGCGGTGCATCGCCTGACGGATGCGGCGCTCAAGGCCACCCGCGTGAACCTGGCCCAGCAGGTGGTGGAGCGTGAGTATGGCTCCATGGTGCTGCATCACCGCGACCAGAGCGATGTGCGCGAGGCCGGCCGGGTGCTGCTCTCCAAGATCGGCGCCGAGCAGTCGGACCGCCAGAGCTGCAAGGTGGCCTGGCAGGAGATCATCCGCGGCATGACGCCCGACCACACCGTGCTGATCAACCGCCAGAACCGCCGTGGCTCCATGATCCTGCCCGAGCAGAGCATGTTCATCCTGGAGACCGAGCCGGCCGGTTATATCGTGTATGCCGCCAACCAGGCCGAGAAGGCCGCCAACATCACGTTGATCGACGTACGCGCCGTCGGCGCCTTCGGCCGCCTGACCCTGTCCGGGCGCGAGGCCGACGTGGACGAGGCCGCGGCCGCGGCACTGGCGGCCATCGAGAACCCGATGGGGACCTGAGGATGCATCGCCGGGAACTGCTGCAACTGCTGGCCGGCTATCGCACCCGATTCATGGAGGAGGGCGCCTACCTGCGGCGCGCCCGCGCCTTCGTCGAGGCGCAGCCCGACTGTTTCTATCGCGAGCTGTGGCCGGCCCATGTGACCGGTTCCGCCTGGGTGGTGAACCCGGACCGCAGCCATGTGCTGCTGATGCACCATCGCAAGCACGACCAGTGGTTCCAGCCGGGCGGGCATGCCGACGGTGACGCCGACATCCTGCGCGTGGCCCTGCGCGAAACGACCGAGGAGACCGGCCTGGACCCCGCCCAGGTACGGCTGGTGGATGGCAGCATCTTCGATCTCGACATCCACACCATCCCGCCGATGGGGGGCCACCCCGAGCACTCGCATATCGACGTCCGCTTCCTGGTGGAGATCGATGACCGCCTGCCCATTCCGGGCAACGACGAGTCGCACGAGGTGCGCTGGGTGGCGTTGCACGAGGTGTCGCGCTACAACAACAGCCCCTCGACCCGCCGCATGGTGGAAAAGACCCGCTGGCTGCGCAACATCCACGTCGCCTGAGGCCGCCACGGCGCCGGCGACAGCCCCCCCCGGTTACTCCCAGCCCCAGATGTTGTTCATGAGCAGCCGCTCCAGGCCGGCGTATTCCTGCGGGTCGGCGGCGACGAAGGCCGTTGCCTCCGGGCGGAAGCTGGCGAAGATCCGGCCGGCCACCGGGGCGGCCACCGCGGGGTCGGTCAGGCGCTCGTGCAGGGTCTGCATTTCGGCCGCGCCCAGCCGGGGTCCGACGGTCAGGGTCTGCTCGGGCAGCGCCGGCACATCGAACACGATCTTCAGCCCCTGGCGCTCCTCCGCCGGAATCTTCTTCTCGAAATAGAACTCGCGGAACAGGGCGGCCCGGCACTGGCCTTCCCGGAAGGCCTTGTACACGGCGCCAAAGCCGCCGCGCTGGGCATAGACCACGGGCTGCTGCACCGGGTTGGTGTACTGCGCCATGAACTGCAGGGTGCCGAGATGCGGGGAGGAAAGGCCGCAGACGCGCAGGCCGATGAGCGAGTCGCGGTCGGTCAGGGCGGGATCGCTGGCCGGGCCGGCCACGAGGAAACGGATCTCGCCCGGCAGCTTCACCACGGGCCGGTGCTGCAGGCGCTGCATGCGCCAGGCGGTGAGATGCGGGCCGTCGAGGACGATGTCGTATTCCCCGCGGCGCATGGCGAAGGAATAGGTGGTGAAGTCCTTCGGATAGCTGTAGACCACCTCGCGCCCGAGCCACGCGGAGAGGGCCCGCACCAGCGGCGTGTAGCGTTCCATGTCCTGCTGTTCACTGCCGCGCGGGGGTGAGCTGAAGACCAGGGGGGCTTCCTGCGCCACAAGGGGGCAGGCAAGCAGGGCCAGCAGCAGGGCGGTGGCGAGTTGGCGGATTGTCATTCTTATTGTCTCCATGCCTGATGGCGGCCATCATGTCCGACCCTTGCGCGGCGCGCAGTGATTAGATGGGCAAGTCCTGCAGGCTTATTCCCTCTTCTCATGAGCCGCTTTCAACAGGCTGATCCTTATGGTTTTTTATCCTGCCTCGCTGGCCTGCCAGTACATCCCTTGCAGGTGACGGTTTACCTCACCGGCTGGCTGGGGTATATCAGGTACACAAGACAAGCACGTACATCGTGACTACGCTAAGTCGATGCAGTGAAGAAGAAACGGGCCCCGAGCCCGCCCTTGTCGTACTGTTCCTACAGGAGGATGTGTCCCCATGAAGACCCGTAAATTGCTTGCAGGCCTGGTGGCGGCGTTCGCGCTGGCGACCTTTTCCACCGGTGCCCTGGCCGATCGCGCCAACTGGCCCAAGTCCGTGACCATCGGCACGGCCTCGCTGGGTGGCACCTACTTCATCTATGGCGGCGGCTGGGCCCAGGTGGTCTCCGAGGTCGTCGGTGTGCCGGCCAGCGTGGAGAACACCGGTGGTCCGGCGGACAACTCAGTGCTGGTGAGCAACGGCGTGCATGCCTTCGGCATGGTGACGCTGGGCCCGGCCTATGACGCCTGGACCGGCAACAGCCCGCTGATGCCGGGTCAGGAATTCAAGGACATGCGCGCCATCTTCCCGATGTACGCCACGCCCTTCACGGTGGTGACGCTGAAGAGCTCCGGCATCGACAGCATGGCCGAGCTCGACGGCAAGCGCGTGGGCCCGGGCCCGGCCTCCGGTACGGCCGGTTCCTTCGTGCCGCGCTTTCTCAAGGACGTGGGTGTGAACGCGCGCATCCAGAACGGTAGCTGGAACGACCTGTCCCGCAACATGCAGGACGGTCAGCTCGATGCCGTGTTCTTCGGGGCCGGCATCCCGGTGTCCGCCGCCTCCGCCATCGAGGCGCAGCAGGAGATCAACGTCTTCTCCTTCTCCGAGGAGAACCGCAAGATGCTGCTGGACAAGTACCCCTTCCTGGTGCCGTTCAACGTGCCGAAGGGTACCTACAAGGCCGTGACGCAAGACATGCCCACCGTGGCCATCTGGAACTTCGCCATCGCCAACAAGGACCTGCCGGATGACTTCGTCTACGAAGTGGTGAAGGCGGTGATGGAAAACAACGACCGCATGGTCCAGACCCACAAGACGGCGCGCTCCACCATCCCGGACAACTTCGACAAGAACGGCTTCCTGTGGATGCACCCCGGCGCCATCAAGTACTTCCAGGAAAAGGGTTACACCGTCCCCGACAGCCTCTACCCGCCCGAATACAAGAAATAAGGGCGGGACACCATCCGGTGTTTCCCGTTGACCTGACAGGATAGGACCCCGGCCCCTCCCGCCTCTGGCGCGAGGGGCCTCGGCCGTGTCGTGGACAGGACGTCCCTGGCCCGGCCCAACCTCGCCATGCAGCAGCGGCTGCCGCATGTGTCGACACGAGGCCCACAAACACCATGACACACAAGCACTCGCCCGAAGAAGTCGCCACGGGCCCGGTCATCGCCGAGGGCATCGACCAGGAACCCACCGCCGACAGTGAGCGGCGCCCGGGAGGCTGGCAGGCCCGGTTCTTTTTCACGCTCGGCCTGCTGTTCACGGCCTGGCACCTGTTCACGCTCAACCTCTACCCGATCGAGACCTGGACCTTTCGCATCGTCCACGTGATGGGCGGATCGGTGCTGGGTTTCGGTCTGTTCGCCGCCGCGGGCATCGGCCTGACGCGGCAGACGCGTGCGCCACGCACTGCCCTGATCGTGGCCGTCGCCACCCTGGTCACGGCACTGGCCGCCCTGCATTTCCTCAAGGGCGCCTTCTTCAAGGCCGAGTGGGTCGCCGCCATGGAGGCCGGCGGCCTCTGGTTCTGGCTGTACCTGCTCGGTGGCATCATCCTGCTGGGTTCGCTGCTCTGGGCCTGTGTGGGCCGCGACCGGGCCCCGGCCCTGCTTGAACTCATCCCGCTGGGCATTGCCGTGGCGGCCATCGGCATCGCGCTGTCCATGGCGGGCTACGCCTTCTACCTGCGCTACGCCGCGGACATGCAGTTTCCGCCGCCGTGGGTGTTCAACTGGTTTGGCCCGGCGCTGGTGGTGGCGGCGCTCACCGCCGTGCTGAGCGGCTGGGTCTTCGGCAGCCGCGGACACGCGGTGAGCTGGACGGACTGGGTGCTGGTGCTCGCGGCCCTGTGCGTGGGCTTTTACATGATCTTCAACCTGCAGGTGCTGCAGTTCCGCGCCGGTGTGCTGCCCATGCAGCCCGATTTCCTCACGGCATTCACCGGCATCGTGCTGGTGCTGGAACTCACGCGCCGGCTGGCCGGGCTGGCCTTGCCGATCATCGCCATGCTGTTCATCGCCTACGTGTTCCTCGGCACCGAACTGCCGGGCTTCCTGCAGCACAACGGCGCCACGCCGGAGCGCTTCTTCTCCTATCTCTATGCGCTGGATGGCGTGTTCGGTGTCACGACCGCCGTCTCCTCCACCTATATCATCCTGTTCATCATCTTCGGCGCCTTTCTGCAGGCCTCGAAGGTGGGTGACTACTTCGTGAACTTCGCCTTCTCCGTGGCGGGTGCGGCGCGCGGCGGGCCGGCCAAGGTGGCGGTGTTCGCCAGCGCGCTGATGGGCACCATCAACGGCACCTCGGCCGGCAACGTGGTGGCCACCGGGTCGATGACCATCCCGCTGATGAAGCGGGTCGGTTACGGTTCGCGCAGTTCCGCCGCCATCGAGGCGGCCGCCTCCACCGGGGGGCAGATCCTGCCGCCGGTGATGGGGGCAGGCGCCTTCATCATGGCCGAGGTCACCGAGATCCCGTATACCGAGATCGTGGTGGCGGCCGTGATCCCGGCGCTGCTGTACTTCGTCGCCATCTTCTTCATGGTGGACGGCGAGGCACTGCGCAAGGGACTGAAGGGCATTCCGCGCAAGGACCTGCCGGTGATGCGCGAGATGCTCAAGCGCGTCTACCTGTTCGCTCCGTTGCTGATCCTGGTGGTGGCCCTGTTCAGCGGCAACTCGGTGATCCGTGCCGGTTCCCTGGCCCTGCTCATCACCATGATCGTCGCCTCCCCGCTGCGCTACTCGCTCAAGCTCTCGCTGCCGGTGGCCATTGTCGCGCTGCTGGGCATCACCGGGCTCAACGTCTTCGGCATCCTCACCATGCCGAGCCTGATGGAAACGGCCGGCATAGAGGTGCCGCGCTGGCTGAGCATCCTGGCCATACTCGGGCTGGCGCTGGTGCTGGCGAAGGGCATGGGCTTTACGCGCTCGATCAAGGGGCTGGAGCTCGGCGCGCGCATGAGCCTGCAGATCCTGGCCGTGTGTGCCTGTGCGGGCATCATCGTCGGTGTCATCGCCTTCACCGGCGTGGGCGGGCGCTTCGCCAACGTGCTGCTGCTGCTGGCCGAAGGCAGCCAGCTCGTCGCCCTGATCTTCGCCATGATGATCTCCATCCTGCTCGGCATGGGCATGCCGACCACGGCCGCCTATGCCGTGGCCGCCTCGGTGGTCGCGCCGGGCCTGCAGCGCATGGGCATCGACCCGCTGGTGGCGCACATGTTCGTGTTCTATTACGCGGTCATCTCCGCCATCACACCGCCGGTGGCCCTGGCCGCCTTCGCCGGCGCGGGGATCAGTGGGGCCAATCCGCTGTCCACCTCCGTCGAGAGCTTCAAGGTGGGGCTGGCCGCCTTCATCGTGCCGTTCATGTTCTTCTACAGCCCGGGCCTGTTGATGCAGGGCGAGTGGCTGGTGATCGCGCGCAACGTGGTGACCGCCCTGTTCGGCGTGTACCTGCTGGCCGGCGCGGTGGTGGGCTACTTCAAGGGGCCGCTCACCTGGTATGCGCGCCTGCCGCTGGTGGTCGCGGCGATACTCATGATCTCGGGTACCCTGGTCACGGACCTCATCGGCATCGCCATCGCGGTGATCGTGTTCCTGCTGCAGCGTTATCGCCACCGCCCCGCGGCGGCCTGACAGGAGCGTCCAGAAGAAGACGCCCGGGCTGGTCCCGGGCGTCTTCTTCTGCATGGCGGCCGCGGCGTCAGAGGTACTTGATGCGCTGGCGCAGGTCCTCGATGTCCGTGGTCGCGTCCGCCAGGGTCTCGCCGTCGGCGGCGGTGCCGACGATCACGCCCTTGCCCGATACCGGGATGATGCTGTCGATCTGGAAGCGCCCGGCGGTGCCGCGCAGAAAGCATTCCTCGTCGAAGTAGAGGCGATCGCCGGCCTTGCCCACGGCGTCTGACTCGAGGGTGTCATAGCCGATCCGCGTCGCGATCTCGTCCCTGCCGTTGATGTCGATGACCTCGAGCTGCTGTGCCTGCGGGTCGATCAGGATGGCCTTCATGTCGTTCTCCTGCCGGTGGTCTTGATAAGCGGTATCGCAAGCTTAGTCGGCCCGGAGTCCGTGGTGAAATCATGAATCGCTATCGCCGCGAGAGGGGCTGTCTATCGGTGGTGGCGGTTGCTGTGCGACTTATGCCGGGAATTTCCCCGTCATCGTCCGGTCAATAGGCAGGTATGTCGTCCCGGTCAGGCCGGGGTATCGGGGAGCAATAACCGGGGGTGTCCATGGCAAGACCGCGTGCGCGGCTGGCGATTTACGCGCTGGCCATCTTTCTGAGTTCGGCCGGCCTGATGGCGCTGGAGATCGCGGCGGCACGCCTGCTGGCGCCCTATATCGGGGCCTCGCTGTATTCCTGGACGGCGATCATCGGGGTGGTGCTCGGCGGGCTGTCGCTGGGCAACTGGCTGGGAGGGGTGTGGGCCGACCGCGGGGCCGGCGAGTCGGTGGCCGGCTGGGTGTTGGGGGCCGGGGCGCTGGCCTGTGTCGGTGTGCTGCTGCTGCTCACCCTGATCGCCGGTCCGTTGCAGCGCCTGGAGATCGGCCTGCTGGCCGCGAGTTTCCTCTACGTGGCCGCCCTGTTCTTCGTGCCGGCGGTGCTGCTCGGCGTGGTCACGCCCCTGCTCACCACCCTGGCCCTCAGGCTCGACGCCCGTACCGGCCACGTGGTGGGCATGATGCATGCCCTGGCCGCCTTCGGCAGCATCGTCGGCACCTTCGCCACCGGTTATCTCTTCATCCAGTACTTCGGTACCCAGGCGGTGATCCTCGGCACCGGGGCGATGATGGCCCTGCTGGCCCTGGTATTCCTGCGGGGACGACTGCCTGCCGTGGCCATCCTGGCGGTGCTGGCCGTGGGCCTCGTCACCTGGACCGGGGCCCGCGGCGGCCTGCAGGTGCCCTGCGACCGGGAGACGAACTACTTCTGCATCCGCGTGGTGGACATGACCCGCGACATGCCCTTCGGCGAGGCGCGCGGCATGGTGCTCGATCACCTGCTGCATGGCATCAGCCACCGGCAGCGTCCGCAGTTCCTGCCATCACCATATACCCATCTCATGGCCGAGGTCATCGATCTGCATGCCGGCGGCGTGCAGGGGCGGCCACTGCGCAGCTTCTTTGCCGGTGGCGGGGCCTATACCCAGCCGCGCGCCCTGCGGGCGCGCTATCCCGATGCCCGTATCGTGATCGCCGAGATCGACCCGGCCGTGACCGAGATGGCGCGGGCGCAGCTCTACTACGACGGCGCAGAGGACGTGATCATCCATGCGGATGCACGTCGTGTACTCAACACCCAGCCCGAGAGCTATTTCGACGTCATCGTGGGGGACGTCTTCCATGACATCGCCATTCCCTATCACCTGGTGACGGCGGAATACGCCGAGCTGGTGCGCTCCCGTCTCACGGCGGACGGCCTGTACGTACTCAACGTGGTGGACGCCCACCCCGATCCCCGCCTGGTGAAGAGCATCGTGAAGACCCTGGGGACCGTCTTCCCGGACGTGCGCGTGTGGCTGGAGGAGTGGCCGCAGCGGCCCGAACGCATGACCTACGTGATCACCATGGGTGGCAGCGTCGCACTGCCCGATCGCCTGGTTGCCCGCCACTGGCCGCCGCGGGAGTGGCTGGATGTGAGCGAACGGCTCGCCACCACCGGCACGCCGCTGGCCGGCCTGCCGGTGCTCACCGACGACCGGGCGCCCGTGGAACGCCTGCTGTCGACACTGATCTTCGGCGAGCTGGGGCGCTAGCCAGGGTCCGTTGATTGTCCGCCATAGGCCGGTCACCCCGGGTCAGGGGCCGATCTGGTTTAAGATAACGTTGTGAGCCATACCGCCCGCCTTCCGTCCATTCGCTGCCCGCTACGCAGGCGCTTCCGATGAGGTACGCCCGTCTGCGTCCATCCATCCGGGGCTGGCGTGCCGGTCTGCTCGGCGGCCTGTTGCTGCTGCTTGCCGGCACGGTCCAGGCCCAGTCCCCGCAGATCCACGTCCCCGGCCTCGATGACGAGCTGGCCGACAACATCCGCGCCTTCCTGAGCATCGCCCGCGAGCCCTGCGAGCTGGTGGCCTGGCGCGAACGCCCCCTGCTGCGCCGGGCCGAGGAGGAGACGCGCGATGCCCTGCGCGCCTTCGGCTACTACCAGCCCGGGATCACCCTGGACCTGCGTCGTATGGAGGGCTGCTGGCGTCTGGACGTGCGCGTGACACCGGGCGAGCGGGTGCGGGTGCGCCGCGTGGACGTGACGCTGACGGGGGCGGCGGCGGAGGACCCGGCCTTCGATGCCCTGCTGGCCGATGCGCCGCTGAAGGTCGGCGACCCCCTGCGTCATGACCGCTACGAGGACCTGCGCAAGGGCCTCACCCGCCTGGCCGCCGACCGGGGCTATTTCGACAGTCGGATCCTCGTTCGCGAATTGCGCATCGATACGGGCGAGGCCGCGGCCGACGCCGTCATCCACCTGGACAGCGGCCCGCGCTACGCCTTCGGCGAGGTGACCCTGGCGCAGGACATCCTGCGACCCGAGCGGGTGAGGAAGTTCCTGCCCTTTGCCGAGGGCGATCCCTATGACGCCCGCCGGCTGATCGACCTGCAGCAGCGCCTGGTCGACAGCGACTACTACAGCGAGGTGCGCGTGCGCACCGAGACCGAGGCGCGGGCCGAGGGACGCGTGCCCATCCTGGTCACGCTGACGCCGCGCAAGCGCCACGCCTACCTCGTCGGTATCGGTGCCTCCACGGACATCGGTCCCCGCCTGCGCCTGGGCTTCGAGAATCGCTACGCCAACCGGTTGGGCCATCGCTACCACTTCGACATGGAACTCTCGCCGGTGCGCTCGGGGGCGGGGTTCAACTACGAGATCCCGCTGGCCGACCCCACGCGAGAACGCATCAACCTGCTCACGCGCTACCAGACCGAGGAGACCGACACGGCCGAGTCCGACATCTTCGGCGTGGGCATCAGCCACTCGCGGCAGTACCTCTCGGGCTGGGTGGCGACCCGCTCGCTGAACTTCGAGCGCGAGGACTACACCGTGGCCGGGGTCACCGACCGCAGCGACCTGCTCATGCCCGGCTTCGCGCTCACCCGCGTGCATGCCGATCACCCCCTCAATCCGCGTAGCGGCTGGAAGCTCTACGGCAGTACCCGGGGCGCGCACGAGGAGGCCGGCTCGACGGTGAGCTTTGCCCAGTTTCACGGCCGGGCCAAGCTCATCCTGCCGCTGGGCACGGGCCGCCTCATCACGCGCGCGGAGGGCGGCGCGACCCTGGCCGACGTGCTGGTGGAGCTGCCGTCCTCGGTGCGTTTCTACGCCGGCGGTGACGACAGCGTACGCGGCTACGGTTACCAGAAGCTCGGCCCACAGGACGCCAGCGGCGAGGTGATCGGCGGGCGTCACGTCCTCACCGGCAGCCTGGAATACGAACACCCCCTGGGCGGCCGCTGGAGCGCGGCGGCCTTCGTCGACGCCGGCAACGCCTATGACCGCTACGAGGACTACGACCCCGTCACCGGCGTGGGGCTCGGCATCCGCTGGCGCTCGCCCATCGGCCCCATCCGCGTGGATTTCGCCCACCCGCTGGACAGCGACGACGACTTCCGTCTGCACCTCACCATGGGGCCGGACCTGTGATGCGGCGTCTGCTCTACGGGCTGCTCGTCGTCTTCATCGTGCTGGCGACCCTGCTCACCCTGCTGTTCGGCACCGAGCCCGGCAGCCGCTGGCTGGTGCAGCGGGGCGCGGCCCTGGCCCCGGGCGAGCTGCACTTCGAGGGCCTGCGAGGCAGCTTTCTGCAGGGGCTGGAGTTCGAGGGCCTGCGCTACGAGCAGGCGGGGCTGTCGGCGGGTGTGCAGCGCCTGGAGCTGCGGGTCAATGCCCTGGCCCTGTTTGCCGGCCGCCTGGCCGTCAGCCGCCTGCACGCCGACGACATCGACATCGTCACCGCCGCGGGCGACGAGGCGCCGGTGACCGACACCCCCTTTGCGCCGCCCGCGGCCATTGCCCTGCCGCTGCGCCTCTCGTTGTCCGACGTGGTGCTGCGCCGGCTCGCCTTCTCCCCGGGCGGCGGTGATCCGGTGAGGGTCGAGGCCGTCCGGCTGGAGGCGGTCCTGGGCGAGGTGCTGCGCATCCGTCAGCTGGACGTGGCGCTGGAAGGCCTGGCCCTCGGGCTCGCGGGCCAGGCGGGACTGGCCATGCCCTATCCGGTGGCGTTGACCCTCGACTGGCGCTGGCAGGCCCCGGCGGCCGTGGCCGAGGGTCTGCAGGCGCAACGGCTCACGGGTCGCCTCGACCTTGCGGGCGACCTCGACCGCCTGGCCTTTCGGCACGCGCTGACCGGGCCGCTGCGCGCCAGCGCCGAGGGCGAGCTGCGCGACCCGCTCACGGCGGCGCCCGCCTGGCGCGTGGCGGCCGACTGGGAGGCCTTCGCCTGGCGGCTGGCCGGGGGCGAGGCACTGGCCGTCGAGGCCGGGGACCTGCAGGCCGAGGGGGGCATGGCGGAGTATCGGTTTTCCCTGGCGACGGCACTGACCCCGCCGGGGTTCCCGCGCCAGGGGCTGACGCTGGCGGGCCAGGGCAACCGGCAGGGCATCGACGACCTGCGGCTGGAGGCCACGGGTGATATCGGCAGGCTGTTGGTGGCGGGTGCGCTCGACTGGCAGGAGATGCCGGCCTGGGATCTGGCGATCACCGGCGAGGCCCTGGCCCCGGGCGTCCTCGATCCGCGCCTGGACGGCCGCCTGGACCTGCAGGCGCGCAGCGACGGTCGCCTGGACCCGGCCACCGGGCCGACCGCCTACCTCGAGATCGAGCGGCTGGACGGCCAGCTGCGCGACTACCCGGTCTCGGCCCGTGGCAGTGTGCGCCTGGAGGGACAGCGGCTGGTGACACCGGGCGTGCAGCTGCGCGTCGGGCGCAACCGCCTGGAACTGAGTGGCGAGGCCGACCGCGGGGCACCCGACCTGCGACTCGCGGTGAACGCCCCTCAGCTGGCGGCCCTCTGGCCGGGCCTGCAGGGCCGGCTCGTCGGCAGCCTCCGCCTGGATGACAGCTGGCGTGCGCCGCGTGTGGACCTGCAGCTGACCGGCCAGGCCATGGGCTATGCCGACTGGGCGCTGGCGAGCCTCGCCGTGCAGGCCCGCGGCAGCCTGCAGGGCGAGGGACGGCTGACCCTGGACGCCGTCCTTGACGAGCTCGCCCGGGACGGGGAGAGGCTGGTGACCCGCGCCGCCCTGCAGGGCCAGGGGCAGCGCGCGGCACACAGGCTGACCCTGGATGCCGACACCCGCGAGGGACATCTCGGGCTTGCGCTGGACGGCGGTCTCGTCGATGCAGGGGCAGACGGGGGGGGCGGCGAGGGCATGCGCGGCCTGGGCTGGCGCGGGCAGATCACCCGCCTGGACCTCGCCGGGACCCGGCTGGGGGACTGGCGCCTGGACGCGCCGGCCGGGCTCGGCGCCGATGCCGACTCGGCGAGTCTGTCGCTGTTGTGCCTCACCCAGGCGGCGGCCCGGCTCTGCCTGGAGGGCGGGCGCGATCCGCAGGGCGGCTCCCGCGCCGTGGCGGACCTCACGGAGTTTCCGCTGGCGCGCCTCGACCCCTGGCTGCCCGAGAACGCCCGGCTGGAAGGCACGCTCGCCGCCAACCTGCGCCTGCGTGACGCGGCCGGCCTGGAGGTGCTGGGCGAGGCCCGCAGTACCCGGGCCGCGCTCGTCGTGGAGGGGATGGATGGCGAGGCCGAGCGCATCCGCGTGCGCGCGGCCAGCCTGGAGGCCGCGTGGCGTGACCAGGCGCTGGAGGCCACCGGCAGCCTCTCCTTCGCCGCCGGCGGGCAGGCCGGCGCACGCCTTCAGGCCGTACCCGAGGGCGACAGCTACCGGCTCGCCGGCCAGCTGCAGGCGCGTCTCGCCGAGCTGCGCTGGCTGGAGATGCTGGCCCCGGCACTGCGCGAGGTCGGCGGTCGGCTGGCGGCGGATCTCGCCCTGGGCGGCACGCTGGCGGAGCCGGATTTCAGCGGGACCCTGCAGCTGGACGAGGGGCGGGCCCAGATCCCGGCTGCCGGCATCGTCATCGAGGACGGGCGCCTGCAGGCCCGCGCCCGGGGGCTGGACCGGCTCACCCTGGAGGGCGAGGCGCAGTCGGGCGAGGGTCGCCTGCAGCTGGGGGGTGAGCTCGGCCTGCGTCCGGAGGGCCTGCCCTGGGCCCGGCTGACGCTGTCGGGCGAGCGCTTCCTGGCCGTGCGACGTCCCGAGGCAGTCGTGCAGGTCTCGCCCGACCTCGGCCTGGTGCTGGAGGGGCGACGGGTGGAGATCGACGGCAGTCTGACCATCCCCACGGCCCGCATCGAGTTGCGCGAGCTGCCGCCCTCGGCGGTGTCCGTCTCCCGCGACCAGGTGATCGTGGACGCGCCGCCCACCGAGGCCTCGCCCTGGGAGGTGCTGGCGCGGGTGCGCCTGGTGCTGGGCGAGCAGGTGCGCCTGAGCGGCTTCGGCCTCAGCGCCCGACTGGCCGGCGAGGTCGAGGTGGAGGAGCGGCCGCAACAGCCGGTGCGGGCAGAGGGCGAGATCCGCATCGAGGAGGGGCGCTACAAGGCCTATGGGCAGGACCTCAGCGTGGAGCGCGGCGTGCTGGTCTTCCAGGGGCCGGCCGACAATCCCGGTCTGGACATCCGTGCGGTGCGCCACGTGCCCGAATACGCGGTCACGGCCGGCATCGCCATCGGGGGCACCCTGCAGGAGCCGCGTTCGCGCCTCTTTTCCGAGCCGGCCATGGAGGACAGCGAGACCATGGCCTACCTGCTGACTGGCCGCCCCCTGTCCGGCGCCTCGGAGGCCGATGCCGGCGTGCTGATGACCGCCATCGCCGCCTTCGGCGTGGAGCAGGGCGGGGTGGCCGCCCGGCAGATCGGCGAGGCAGTGGGGCTGGACGAGGTGGCCATCGAGTCCGAGGGGGCCTTCGAACAGAGTGCGCTGATGCTCGGCAAGCATCTCTCCTCGCGGCTCTACCTGCGCTATACCGTGGGTCTGTTCGAGCAGGCCTCTACGCTGATGCTGCGCTACAAGCTCACGCGCCGTCTCAACCTCGAGACCCAGACCAGTGGCGAGGCGCAGAGCATGGACCTCATCTACCGGCTCGAGCGTTAACCCCCGTGCCCGCTTCTTGCTAGGATGAGCGCATGACCCGGGATCACTCACCAGCCTTCGCCCTGTCTGGCGCCTGCCTCTTCTGCGTCATGCTCTGGGCCGTCCTCGCCCTGCCGGCCAGTGCCGCCGAACGCACGGTGACGGTGGACGGGGACGAGGTGCCGGTGGCGACTTATCCGGCCGACGGCGGGCGCCTGGCCCTGTGGATACCGGCCGAGTACGGCGTGCTGGAGGCCTATCACGAGACCGCGCGGGCGCTGCAGGCCGAGGGCGTGGAATCCTGGATCGCCGATCCCTACACCACCTGGTTCCTGCCGGTGGCGTCCAGCAGTCTCGACGCGATTCCCGATACGCTGGTCGGCGCCCTGATCGATGCCGCGCACGAGGCCACCGGCAAGCAGGTCTTTCTCGTCTCGCACGACCAGGGGGCGGCGGTCGCGCTCCACGGCGCGCAGCGCTGGCAGCGCGGGGGCGGCCGGCGCGAGGGCCTGGGCGGGGCAGTGCTGGTCAGTCCCTATCTCCTGGAGGGCACGCCCGAGGTCGGCGAGGAGGGGCGCTACCTGCCGATTGCCCGTGCCACCAACCTGCCGCTGTATCTCCTGCAGCCCGAGCGCTCGCCCCTGCATCCACGCCTGCCGGACCTGAAGGCCGCGCTGGCGGTCGGCGGCAGCGATGTCTTCACGCACCGACTCGCCGGCCTGCGCGACCGCTACTTCTTCCGCCCCGATGCCATGGACCGCGAACATGCAGCGGCTGACGAACTGCCGGGGCTGCTGCGCAATGCCCTTGCGCTGCTCGAGACGCAGCCGGCGGCGCGCACGGCCGTGCCCATGGCCGAGGGCGAGCGGCGCTCGCGCACCGGGCGCAGCGAGCGCCTGCTCGCCCCCTATCGCGGCGATCCCGAGCCTCCGCCACTCGCCCTGAAAGGCCTGGACGGCGGTACCCGCGACCTGGCCGACCGGCGCGGCGAGGTGGTGCTGGTGAATTTCTGGGCCAGCTGGTGTCCGCCCTGCGTGCACGAGATGCCTTCCATGCAGCGACTCGCCGACCGCTATGCCGATCGCCCCTTCACCATCCTCGCCGTCAACCTGGCCGAGGACGAGGCCGACGTGCGGGCCTTCGTCGAGCGCCACGAACTGCGCTTTCCCGTGCTGCTCGACCCGGCGGGCGAGAGCATCGACGCCTGGAAGGTCTTCGCCTATCCGACGAGCTACGTGATCGACCACCGCGGCGAGATCCGCTATGCCCTGTTCGGCGCCATCGACTGGCTGGAGCCCGAGGTGCTGAAGACTATCGAGTCCCTGCTGGACGAGGCCGGATGAACGCGCGTCCTCTCGCGGTCCGGGCGGTCGTGCCCGGCATGCTGCGCTGGCTGCTGGTCGCGCTCGCCCTGTTCGCGCTCACCGCCTGCGGCGCACTCCCGCGCCAGCCGGTACCCTCGCCGATCGCCAATGCCGCCGAGCCCCTGCCGGGCGTGGCCGCGGTGCGCGCCTGGTCCGGCAGCTTCAGCGAGCAGTTCGAGGACGACCTGCTGCTGGCCGCACGGCAGGCGCATCTGGCCGGCACGCTGGCCGGCCGCAACCCCTGGGAAGGTTCGGACATCCTCGCCATCTCGGGTGGTGCAGATTACGGTGCCTTCGGTGCCGGCCTGCTCTGTGGCTGGACGGCGGCGGGTACGCGCCCACAGTTCAAGGTGGTCACCGGCATCAGTGCCGGCGCGCTGCTCGCCCCCTTCGTCTTTCTCGGTCCCGGGCAGGACGAGGCCATGAAGGCCGCCTTCACACGCACCAGTGCGGACGACATCTTCCGCGCCCGCTGGCTCAGCGTGCTGTGGAGCGACGGCCTGGTGGATACCGCCCCGCTGGCCCGGCTCATCGCCCGCAACTTCGACGAGGCCTTTCTCGCAAAGGTCGCCTAGGCGCACCGTGAAGGCCGTAGGCTCTACGTGGGCACCACCAATCTGGATGCCGATCGCCTGGTGATCTGGAACATGGGGGCGATTGCCGCCAGCGGCCACCCGCAGGCGCTGGCGCTGTTCCAGAAGATCGTGCTGGCCTCCTCGTCCATCCCTGCCGTGTTCCCGCCGGTGCTGATCGAGGTGGAGGCGGATGGCCGGCGTTACGACGAGATGCATGTCGATGGCGGTGTTAAGGCCCAGGTGTTTCTCACGGCGGCAAGCATCGACCTCACCCGCATCCGCAAGGAACTCGCACGCAACCGGGTGACGCTGCCCCAGACCCGTCTCTATGTGCTGCGCAACGCCAAGATCGTGCCCGAACCGGAGCCGACCCCGCGTCACCTCGTCGACATCGTCGATCGCGCCACCTCCTCGTTCATCAAGTCACAGGCCCGCGGCGACCTCTACCAGATCTACGCCGTGGCCCAGGAGCAGGACTTCGAGTTCCGCTGGGTGGCGATCCCGGACGACTTCACCCCGCGCCCCGAGGCGCCGTACTTCGATACCGCGGAGATGAACCGGCTGTTTGGCATCGGCTACGAGATGGGGCTTTCCCCGGACCCCTGGTACCGGCAGCCGCCGGGTTTCGACCGGCACTGACAGGAAAATGACATCGGTCAATCGGCATCGCCCTGTATGTAAAGATAATCGTGCCTTCGAGCATGGTGCTGAAATCATTCTGGCAATCGATGGGAAGCTGGCTAAAGTGGTATCAGGGGGCTACGGGGTACTATTGAATGCATTGCCGCAGAAAAGGGTGACGGCCACATGTCTTACCACTTGCTGAAATCCAGTTTCTGCACCGATCACGAATGGCAGGGGCGATCCGACTGCATCCATTGCAGCATACGCGGGATGATGCTGTTTTCGCAGCTGCCGCCCGAGAGTTTTGCCCATTTGCTGCAGCCGATCGACAACGAGCGTTACCCGCCAGACAGCGTCCTCTACCATGAAGGTCGCCCCGGACGCATGGTGTTCTCGATCCGGCGTGGCCTGGTCAAGCTGCTATCGCAGGACAGCGAAGGCGGCGAGCGCATCGTGCGCTTGGTCGGCAAGGGGGCGGTGGTCGGTCTCGAGCTGCTGGAAAAGGGGGCAAGCTACCGCCACACGGCCGTTGCGGTGCAGGAGGTGGACCTGTGCGCCATTCCGCTGGTCACGCTGAGAGACCTGGAAGCGCATTATCCCTCTCTCTGCGACCGCATTCGCGAGCAGCTGCAGTACCAGATCGATCGTGCCGATCAGTGGATCAAGCACCTGAACACCGGCAAGGCGCGGGTGCGCATTGCCGAGCTGCTGCTGTTGCTGGCGGAGATCGGTGGCGACAGCAACGGCGACATCCCGCTCCTGCACCGTGACGACATGGCGGCTGTGGTGGGGATTACCAAGGAAACCGCCAGTCGCATCATCGCCGAATTCAAGCGACACCGGCTGCTCTACAAGGTGGCCGCCAATCTTTACCGGGTAGAGGTGCAACGCCTGCGTGAGCTGATCGCGCATGAGTCACGTTCGGGCGGGGATTGAATGCTAGAGGCCTGTTCCTGGTCCGGGTCGCGCCTGCGGGCGTCGAGCGGTAAGCTGGGCCGCCATTCGTCATAAACGCAAAGGCCGTAATGACCATGCAACTCGTCAGTTTCAAGCTCTGTCCCTTCGTCCAGCGCTCGGTCATCACCCTCATCGAGAAAGGCGTGGACTACGACATCACCTACATCGACCTCGCCGAGCCGCCGGACTGGTTCCTGGCGATCTCGCCCTTCGGCAAGGTCCCGGTGCTGCGGGTGGACGACACCGTGCTGTTCGAGTCGGCAGTCATCAATGAATATCTCGACGAGATCCACCCGCCCTCGCTGCACCCGGTCGATCCGCTGAAAAAGGCACAGAACCGCGCCTGGATCGAGTTCGGCTCGGCGCTCATCGTCGACCAGTACCAGATGATGACGGCGGTGGACGACGATGCCTTCGATACGCACCACCACGCGGTGGTGAAGAAGCTCGCGCAGCTCGAGAGCCTGCTCGGAGACGGGCCGTTCTTCAACGGTGAGCATTTCAGCCTGGTGGACGCCGCGCTCGCGCCGCTGTTCCTGCGCTTCGAGGTGCTGAACGGCTGGCATGCGCTGGACGTCTACGACGGGCTCGAGAAGGTGCCGGCCTGGCACCGGGCGCTGCTGGCCCGCCCGTCCACGCGTGCCTCGGTGGTGCCGGACTTCGATACCCTGCTGCGCGACTACATCCGCGCGCACGGCCCCTACGGCGCGCAGCTGTTCGGCTGAGCATCAGGCAGGCATGCACACCAGGGTCACGTCACCCCTGGTCGTGCAGGTCGCAGGGCCTGCGGTATTCCTCCGGGACGTTCGGCGGGCACTTGCCGCACTGCTCGTTGCCCGGCACGGCGAAGTCGATCTTGCGTGGGTAGGGCAGGTCGAGTCCGTCCATGATGGCAACGAACTCGGCCTCGCCCCTGCCGCCGCCCAGGCGTGGATTGCGCTTCTTCTCCTGAGCGATGGTGGAGATGTAACGCCCCTCGTAGTCGTGACAGGGGTAGACGATGGTATCGTCCGGCAGGCTGAACAGCTTGTCGTGCACGCTGCGATACAGCGTGTGTGCATCACCGGACTGGAAGTCGGTACGTCCGCAGGCATCGATCAGCAGCGCATCGCCGGTAAAGAGCAGCGTGTGGGTATCGGTGTCGACGCGGTAGCAGTGGTGATGCGAGGTATGGCCGGGCGTGAACAGCGGGTGCAGCGTGATGGAGCCCACCGTCAGCGGCTCGCCCTCCTTCAGCCCCAGGTCGGCACATGCCGGCATTTCCACCGCCGGATAGGCGACCTTGCAGCCGGTGCGGCTGCGCAGCACGCTCGCGCCGGTCAGGTGATCGGCATGGTGATGCGTGTCGACCGTCCAGGCGAGCGTCAGCCCGAGTTCCTCCAGTACCTTCAGGTCGCGCTCGACCGTATCCAAGGCCGGGTCGATCAGCACGGCCTGTCGTGTATCCGGGCAACCGAGCAGGTAGGTATAGGTGCTGGAGTCCGGTTCGTAAAGCTGGCGAAAGATCATGGTCTCGTCCTCTGGCTGTGGGCGTGCGCGGCCTGTCAGTCCAGGCCTTTCCGCATCCTTGTGTATCTGACGTCCGCACTCAAGTTTCAGCACGAACTACGCGGTTGTCGGGCCCCGGCTTTGGGGATTGCAGCGGCGTCCTGCCGCCCGACACGCATTCGGCCAAGGGGCAGAAGGGAGAGTGCAGCGACGCGCACGGCGGGTGACGCGTTTGCTAGACTCCGGGATGTTGTCCACGCCGCAAGACGCAATGCACATCGGGAGCCAATCATGCCAGTGCGACTGACAAAAGGTCTTTTGTTCCTGCTGCCCCTGCTCGGGCTACATGCCCCAGCCGCCCTGGCGATGGGTGATGCGGCGGCGGGCCGGACCATTGCCATGCAGGGCAATGGCAAGGGGGCGGTGGCCTGCGTCAGTTGCCACGGGGCCGCCGGCGAGGGGAATGCCGCGGCCGGCTTTCCGCGCCTGGCCGGCCTGAATGCCGAATACCTCGTCAAGCAGCTGCAGGACTACAAGGCCGGCACACGGCAGAACCCGGTCATGCAGCCCTTCGGCGCCGCCCTCACCAGCCAGGAGATGCTGGATGTGGCGGCCTACTACGCGAGGCTCGAACCGACCGGCAGCCAGGGGCCTGCCGATGACAACGCCCTGGGCGAGAAGCTCGCACTGCGTGGCGACTGGGGCAACGACATCCCGGCCTGTGTCAGCTGCCATGGCCCCGGCGGGCGTGGTATCGATCCCTATTTCCCGGCCATCGCGGGTCAGCACGCGGGTTATATCCGGTCGCAGATCCAGGCCTGGAAGGGCGGCACCCGCAAGAACGACGCCAATGACCTCATGCGCGTGGTGGCCGAGCGGATGACCGATGAACAGATCGAGGCGGTGTCCCGGTATTTCGCCGGCCAGCCCCCCGTGAAACCGACCTCGGGAGACAAGCCATGATTCGCCAGGTCCTGCTGTTTCTCTGCGCGTTCTGCCTGAGCGCGACGCTGGCTGCCGAGCAGACGCGCGACTATCAGGTCGAGCTGCCCGCCTCGCCGGACAATGCCCCCGGGTTCACGCCCCCGCCCGAGTCCGAGATCCCGGATGACCAGTTCGGTGAGATGGTGCGTTACGGTCGCGACCTGTTCGTGAACACCCAGCAGCTACGCGGCAAGTACGTCGGCAATGACATGAACTGCGTGAACTGTCATGTCGATGCCGGCCGGCGCGCCGACTCCGCACCGCTGTGGGCCGCCTATACCATGTATCCCGCCTACCGGAAGAAGAACGACCGGGTGAATACCATGGAAGAGCGCATCCAGGGCTGCTTCCGCTACAGCATGAACGGCAGCCCGCCGCCATCCGGTAGCCCCGAACTCACCGCGCTGATCACCTACCACTACTGGCTGGCCAAGGGGGCGCCTACCGGTGTGGCGCTGGAGGGGCGTGGTTATCCGAAGCTGGATGCGCCGGAGAAGAAGCCGGACATCCGGCGCGGCCGCGAGGTCTTCCAGGCACAGTGCGCCATCTGCCACGGCGACGACGGCATGGGGCGCATGGCCGAGGGCGAGGTCGCCTTCCCGCCGCTGTGGGGCGAGGGCTCCTACAACTGGGGCGCGGGCATGCACCGCGTCAATACGGCGGCCGCCTTCATCCATTCCAACATGCCGCTGGGCAAGCCCTACAGCCTGAGCGAACAGCAGGCCTGGGACGTGGCGGCCTACATCAACAGCCACGAACGCCCGCAGGACCCGCGCCACGAGGGCGACCTCAAGGCCACCGACCAGACCTTCCACGCCCACCAGTGCTTCTATGGCGACAAGATCGACGGGCAGGCGCTGGGGACACGCTCCTATCCAAACCCGTTGGAGTAGACGTTTTCCTGCTGGGGACCCGGTTAAGCGGAGAGAGGGCTTTCCTCTCTTCCAGTTTGTCCTGCATCAGCGGTAATAGGCCCTAAGTCCGTGCCTTCACCTCAAGGTAATGTTTGTCGGGATGGTCGAGTGCAATAACGTCTTTCTTGTCCCAGGTCATCACGTACAGGTCATGGATGGTGCTAATGTTTTCGCATTCCAGTCCCTCCTGATACCGACAGCCGGATCCCTCTCTTGTCCTATCGAACATTTCTGAGTCACTGGCCGGCCTTTGCCGCCGGGTTGCGTTCGGCCTGGGGGGCGGGTTATGGCCCGGGCGAGTTGCGGCGTGACCTGCTCGCCGGTGTGACGGTGGGTATCGTGTCGCTCCCGCTCTCCATGGCCCTGGCCATCGCCATCGGTGTGCCGCCGCAGCATGGTCTGTACACCGCGATCATCGCCGGTATCGTCACCGCCCTGGCGGGTGGCTCGCGTTTCAACATCACCGGTCCCACCGCCGCCTTCGTCGCCATTCTCTTTCCGATCGTGCAGCAATACGGTGTCGGCGGGCTGATGCTCGCCACGCTGATGGCGGGGCTGATTCTCGTGGTGCTCGGCGTCACCCGCATGGGGACGCTGATCCGGTACGTGCCGCATCCGGTGGTGCTGGGATTCACCGCGGGGATTGCCGTGGTCATCGCAGCACTGCAGTTGCCGGGCTTTCTCGGTCTGCAGGTCGCGGGTACGGGCGAGCACTTCGTCGACAACCTCGTGCTGGTCGTCAGGGGGCTGCCGACCCTGCAGCCGGCCGAGTTCGCTGTCGGGGTCTTTACCCTGGGGGTGCTCGTCGTCTGGCCGCGGATCTCCGCGCGCCTGCCGGTCTCGCTGCCCGGTCCGCTGGTGGCGCTGGTGCTGGCTGCGGTGGCAGGCTGGGTGATCAACCACCTGGTGGATGGCCATACCGTTGGCACCATTGCGACGAATTTCCACTGGATGATCGATGGGCGCGAAGGTGGTGGCATCCCGCCCGTGGCGCCCGGTCTCGTGCTGCCCTGGCAGTTGCCCGGTGCGGATGGTCAGCCGCTGGTCATCACCTTCGGGCTGATACGCGAACTGCTGGCGCCGGCGATCGCGATCGCCATTCTCGGCGCGATCGAATCCCTGCTCTGCGCGAGCGTGGCGGACGGGATCACCCAGACCCGGCACAACCCCAACGGCGAACTGGTGGGACAGGGGCTGGGCAACCTGGTGGCGCCGCTGTTCGGCGGCATTACCGCCACCGCGGCGATCGCCCGCACGGCGACCAATATCCGCAGCGGGGCGGTCTCGCCGCTGGCCGCCGTGTTCCACTCGCTCACCATCCTGCTGGCCGTGATGAGCCTGGCCGGCCTGCTCGGCCTGGTGCCGATGGCTGCGCTCGCCGCGTTGCTGCTCGTGGTCGCCTGGAACATGAGCGAGGCCCGGCATTTTCTCCACACCCTGCGTGCGGCACCGGGCGGGGACGTGGCGGTATTGCTCACCAGCTTCGGGCTCACCGTGCTGTTCGACATGGTGCTGGCCGTGGCGGTGGGGATCGGCCTGGCCGCGGCACTGTTCATCCGGCGCATGGCGCAGATCACCGGCGCCCGGCGCATGGAGTCACGCGAGCTGCAGTTGCCGGAGGACCTGCCGGCCGAGATCGCGGTGTTCGACATGAACGGCCCGCTGTTCTTCGGTGCCGCGGAAAAGGCCCTGGACGTGCTGCAGCTCGTGGACGGCAACGTGAAGATCATCGTCGTGGACATGCGCGACGTGACCAGTCTGGACGCCACCGGCATGGTGGCCATCGAGGGCATGCTCCACACCATGTCCCGCCGCGGGACGGGCCTGGTCTTTGCCGGCCTGCATCCGCGCCTCATCACCAAGCTGCGTCGTGCCGGCGTGCGCAAGACACGCGGTGTGCTGACCTACGCACGCGACATCGACAGTGCCCTGAAGGTGGCGCGACGCTGGGTGGGAGGGGATTGAAGTTGGAAGTTGGAAGTTGGAAGGCGAAAGTCTATGCGCCACAGAAGGCACAGAGTCCACAGAGAAAGCACATAGCCCGCTTTACCTCTGTGTCCTCTGTGCCCTCTGTGGCGCCTGGATTTTACGCCTGACTCCTAACTCCTCCTACCACGTCAGTACCTTGCCTGCGGCACCCAGTGACGGCAGGGCCTGGCTGGGGGTGAGCAGCGGCAGGTCCATGGCGAGGTCATCTTCGCTCATGCCGTTGAGTTCGAGCGACTGGCGGCAGCCGATGACCTGAACGCCGTTGTCGGTGGCGAGTTTCATGAATTCGGCGACGCTCTTGCCGCCTTCCATGGGATGGATCGTCTCCGCCACGCCCTTTTTCAGCAGTTCGGTGGCGGGGCCCGTGAGGTAGAGGATCACGTTCTGCTCGGCGGCCGCCGCGGTGGCGGTGAGGAAGAAGGCCGAGGGCAGGCGCCTGGGGTTCTCGGGGCCGGTGATGAGGATGACGACGAGGTCGGCGGGTTGCTGGTCGTTCATGGTCTGCTCCTTGCGATTGTGGGTGGTCTTGCGATGGTTGGCTACGCCTGTCCGAGGACCGGGTAGTCGGTATAGCCCTTCTCCCCCGGCGTGTAGAAGCTGTCCGGGTCGGGCGGGTTGAGCGCCGCGCCCTGCTGCCAGCGAGTGGGCAGGTCGGGGTTGGCGAGGAAGTCGCGCCCCACGGCGATGAGCGCGGCACGGCCGGCGTCGAGGTCGGCCTGGGCGCGTGCGGGGTCGTAGGCGCCGCAGCGGATGACGGGGCCGCCGAAGCGCTCGGCCATGGTCTGTTTGATGTGTTCGGGTACCTCGGGCGCACCCATGGCCGAGTGGTCGACGAGGTGCAGGTAGACGAGTCCCAGTCGGCCGACGTGCTCGGCCAGCCAGCTGTAGTCGGCGTCCATCCCGGGGTAGTGCGGCATGTCGTTGAACACGCCATAGGGGGAGAGACGGATGCCGACGTTGCCCGCACCGATGGCGGCGATGGTCGCCTCGGCGATCTCCAGCAGCAGTCGCGCGCGGTTCTCGATGGGGCCGCCATAGGCATCCTCGCGCCGGTTGCTGGTCGGGCGGATGAACTGTTCGAGCAGGTAGCCGTTGGCCGCGTGCAGCTCCACGCCGTCGAAACCGGCGGCGATGGCATTTCTCGCCGCCTGCACGAATTCCTCGCGTACCGTGGCGATGTCGTCGGCGGTCATGGCCTCGGGTTGCGGGTGGGGTTGCAGCCCCTGGGCATCGGTGTAGATCTCGCCCGCGGCGGTGATGGCCGAGGGTGCCAGCACCCGGGCGCCTGCCGGCAGGTTGAGGGGATGGCCGATGCGCCCGGTGTGCATGAGCTGGACGAAGATCTTCGCCCCGCCGGCATGTGCCGCGGCGGTGACTGCCTGCCAGCCTTCGACCTGGGCCGGGGAGAAGATGCCGGGGATGCGCGGGTAGCCAAGCCCGTTGGGCGAGGGACTGGTGCCTTCGGTGATGATGAGTCCGGCCGAGGCGCGTTGCCCGTAGTACTCGGCCATGAGTGCGCCGGGCCGGTTGTCGATGGCACGGTTGCGTGTCATCGGCGCCATCACGATGCGGTTCTGCAGTCGGTGCGGCCCGAGCGTGGCCGGTTCGAAGATCGGGCGTTGCGAGCTCATGGGGACTCCTTGGGTTGCGGGGTGGGTTACATGGCCTGGACGATGTCGGCGAGCGAGGTGTCGGCGAGCGAGGCCTCGAAGGCCTGCTGGGCGTGGGCGAGATGGGTTGCCAGTGCCGGTCGTACCTTGCAGCTCACCACGCATTGCACGTTTTCCGGATTCTCGTGCAGACCGACCAGCGGCTGGCCGGCCTGCACGGCGTGATGGATGTCGCGCAGGCTGATCGTGGCGGGGTCGCGGGCGAGGCGGAACCCGCCGTGCTTGCCCCGCTCGGCCAGGATCAGGCCGGCCAGCGCCAGGTCGCGGAGCAGGCGGCGGATCACCACCGGGTTGGTGTTCACCGTCTGCGACAGCAGCTCCGACGAGGTCCTGGCATCGAGATAGGCCAGTGCCGTCATGATGTGTACCGCCATGGAGAAGCGGGTATTCGCCGTCATAATGTAACCTGTATAGTTGCTTTTATAGGGAATGCAAGTCCCGTAATGCCCCAGTTATGATGGGGTATGCCCGCCCGTATCGAACATCCCGGCCTGATCTATTCCCTCGTCGGTATCGTCTTCTCCGCCTGCCTGGCGCTGAGCCTGTATCTCCACCAGCTGGAACGCGAACGTGAACTCGCCGGTCTGCGTACCGCCGTGGCCCAGGAATCGGCGGCCATCCGTGCACGCATCGAATACGAGGTGGGGACCACCCTCAATCTCACGCTGGGCCTGGTGGTGTACGTGGCGACCAATCCGCAGCTCGATCAGGCGGAGTTCGATGCAATCGCGGCCCGGTTGCTGCGGCGCGCCCCGCATCTGCGCAACATCGCCCTGGCCCGTGACAACGTGATCACGCACATGGCACCGCTGGCCGGCAACGAGGCCGCGCTGGGTTTCCGCTACATGGACAGCCCGGAGCAGCGTGACGGGGTGCTGCGCGCCATTGCCAGCCGCAACACCGTGATCGCCGGACCCGTCAACCTGGTGCAGGGCGGGCGCGGCTTCATCAGCCGCACGCCCATCTTCCTGGACAGCGAACAGACGCGGTACTGGGGCCTGGCCAGCCTGGTGCTGGATGTGGATGCCTTCATTGCCCGCACCGGCATGGCCGAGCGGGGGGATGGCCTGCGCTTTGCCCTGCGCGGACGCGATGGCGAAGGTGCGCGGGGCGCCATGATCCACGGTGATCCGGATCTGTTCGCGCGGCCGGATGCGTTGCTCTCGACCATCCAGCTGCCCCAGGGAACCTGGCAGCTCGCGGCCTACCCGGCGGATGGCTGGCAGCCGTCGGGCGAGGCCTCCCGCCTGGCCCTGTATGCGGGGCTGATGTTGTCGCTGCTGGTATCGCTGCTGGTGTTCGCCCTGCTGCGTTCGCTCGGTGCCCTGTCTGCGGCCAAGCGCCAGGCCGAGCAGGCCAACGCGGTGAAGACGCGTTTCTTCTCCCACATGACACACGAGCTGCGTGCGCCGCTCTCGGCACTGGAGGCGGCGCTGCAGCAGCTGGCGGACGATGCGGTACGCAGGGACGACGCCCGTGCACGCCCGCTGCTCGACCAGGCCGGGCGTGGTTCCGCACGCCTGGGGCGCGTCATCGACGACATCCTCGACATCAAGCGGCTGGAGGCGGACGGCATCACCTATGCCTTCGCCCGGTGTCATGTACAGGGGGTGATCGATGATGCGCTGGAGCAGGTGGAGCCCCTGCTGAGCCAGTATCACAGCCATGTGGAGGTGGAGTCCTATCTGGCGCCGGAGGAGACGATCTGGGGTGATGCCCACCGGCTGGCGCAGGTGCTCGTGAACCTGCTCGGCAATGCCATCCGTCATTCTCCCGAGGGCTCGACCATCACCCTGCATGCCTCGCGCATCGACGAGCGCCTGCGCATCGAGGTGATCGACAAGGGGCCGGGGCTGGACGAGGAGGTACTCGCGGCGGTCCTGCGCGACTCGGGGGTGACGCTGCTGGCGGGGGATGCCGGTGGCAGCGGTCTGGGCCTGAGTCTCAGCCGCCTGATCATCGCGCAGCATCGGGGCGTGCTGGGCGCCTACAACATCGTGGGACGCGGCAGCTCCTTCTATATCGAACTCCCCGTGCAGCCGGGCTGAGGGCCCGGCTTGGCACTCAGTTCACCGGTTCGTTTTCCCGGCAGTATGCCAGCAGATTCTCCAGCGGCTCGGGGCGGCTGATGCCGTAGCCCTGGGCGTAGTCCACACCCAGTTCCCGCAGGGCCTCGATGGTGGCCTCGTCCTCGGCGTATTCGGCGATGGTGTGCTTGCCGAGCAGGTGGCCGACGTCGTTGATGTTGCCGACCAGGGTGCGGTTGACCTGGTCGGTGCTGATGCCGCGCACGAAGGTGCCGTCGATCTTGAGATAATCCACCGGCAGGTTCTTCAGGTAGGAGAAGGAGGAGAGGCCCGAGCCGAAGTCGTCCAGGGCGAAGCGGCAGCCCATGGCGCGCAGCTCGCGGATGAAGCGCAGCGCGGCCTGGAAGTTGGAGATGGCGGCGGTCTCGGTGATCTCGAAGCAGAACATCTGCCCTGGCAGGTCGTGCAGGCTGAGCTGGGTCTTGATGAAGGGCAGCAGGGTCTCGTCGCTGAGCGTGCCGCCGGAGAGGTTGATGGCACAGTGGGCGATGGGCGGTGTGTCCTCGCGGCGCGTGCAGTCGGCCACCATGCTGAAGGCGCGGGTGATGATCCAACGGTCCACGATGGAGATGAGGTCGAAACGCTCGGCCGCCGGCAGGAACACGCCGGGGGCGATGAGCTCGCCGTCGTCGTCACGCATGCGCACCAGCACCTCGAAGGCGAGGCCGGGCGGCATGTAGCCATTGCCCAGACGCTCGATGGTCTGTGCATAGAGCACCAGCCGGTCGTCCTCCACCGCGTCGTTGATGCGGGTGGCCCAGTCCATCTCGTGGCGGTGACGCTGCAGGCTCTCGTCCTGCGCCTCGTAGATGTGCGTGCGGCGTCGGCCGGCGTTCTTGGCCGCGTAGCAGGCCATGTCGGCGGCACTCAGCAGGTCGGTGAGCGACTGCTCGCCCGGGCGGAACTCCAGCACGCCGATGCTGGCGCCGATACGGAACACGCGCTCGTCCCAGGCAAACTTGAAGTCGTCGAAGGTGCGGTGGATGGCGTCGGCCACGCGCTGCGCATGCTGGATGTCGCAGTGGGTGAGCACCACGCCGAATTCGTCGCCGCCCAGGCGCGCGAGCATGTCGGTGTCGCGCACCTGTTCCTGCATGAGCCCGGCGATCTGTTTCAGCAGTTCGTCGCCGGCGACGTGGCCGGCGAGGTCGTTGACCACCTTGAACTGGTCCAGGTCGATGTAGAGCAGGGTGTGCCGGGCGGCCTCGCGTGCACCTTCCGGGAAGCGCGTGAGCTGGCGGAGTTTTTCCTCGAAGGCGATGCGGTTGTGCAGGCCGGTGAGGGCATCGTGACTGGCCTGCCAGCTCAGGCGGTTGGCCATCTCCCGCGCCTTGGTCACGTCGTGGAACACCAGCACCACGCCGATGATACTGCCGTCGCTGTCGCGGATCGGAGCCGCCGAATCCTCGATGGCGAATTCGCGGCGGTCGGTGCGCACCAGGATGGTGTGGTTGGCCAGGCCGACGATGCGTCCCTCGCGCAGGCAGCGTGCCACCGGGTCGATGGCCGGCTGGCGGGTGAGCTCGTTGATGATGTGGAACACCTCGGTGAGCGGTTTGCCCTCCGCCTGCGGCGTCTTCCAGCCGGTGAGGTATTCGGCCACCGGATTGAGGTAGCGCACGCGGCCCTCGGTATCGGTGGTGATCACGCCGTCGCCGATGGAGGCCAGGGTCACCTGGGCCAGTTCCTTCTCGCGGTAGAGTGCCGCCTCGGCGGCCTTCATCTGCGTGATGTCCTGCACGATGCCGTACATGCGCAGCGGATTGCCCGCCGTGTCGCGCAGCACGTCGCCGCGGCCCATCAGCCAGCAGGTCTCGTCGGTACCTGCCACCCGGTATTCCACCTCGTAGGGCTTGCCCTGTTCCAGCAGATTGCGGGCCGCCGCCTCCACGCGGGCACGGTCCTCGGGATGCACGGCGGCGATGAAGCGTTGATAGGTCACCTCGCAGCCGACCGGCGTGATGTTGAACAGGCGATAGGTGTTGTCGGTCCATATCACGCGGTCGCTGGCGATGTCCCATTCCCAGCTGCCGATGTGGGAGTAGCTTTGCGCCAGAGACAGGCGGCGCTCGCTGTCCTCTACCTGGGCGTGCTCGGCGGCCAGGGCGTCGGTCATGCGGTTGAAGGATTCGGCCAGGCGCCCGACCTCGTCGCGCCCGCCCAGTCTGGCGCGCAGTTCGCCCGCGCCGTCGGCGATGCGCTCGGCCGTGCGGGTGAGGCTGGCCAGCCGGCGGACCAGCACCTGATACAGGAGCCACCAGATGGCCAGGTAGGCGGCGATCAGCAGCGGCAGCAGCATGAGCCCGGTGTTCAGGGCGGCATGACGGGCCTGGGCAAAGGGGTGTGCGAGGCTCCAGGCCAGCACCACGGCGCCCTGCTCGCGGGGGCCGAGCCGGGTGGCCGTCTCGGGCATCTCCAGCGGGGCGACGGCGAGCAGGCTGTTGGTCCCGTCGACGTGCGCGACCTGTGCCGCCCGCCGCTCGCGCGCCTCGGCCAGGAGGGTTGTCAGTGTCTTGCCAACGGCCGGGGAAGCGGCCTTGCCCAGGCCGTCGTCGAGGATGTGATCGCGGTCGAAGGGTTCCAGGGAGGCGAGGATGCGGTTGTCCTGGTCGATTGCCAGGGCCAGGTTCACCCGGATGTCCGGGCCGAAGGCGGCGATCTCCTCCTGCAGGCGGACGAGGCTTCCGCGCTCGATAAGGGACTGCCCCAGTCGCTGCAGGCGACTGATCTCGTCGGCCAGCTCGCGTTCGGCATTGTGGCGGATGGATTCCTGCTGGCCGTTGATGAGCGTGATCATGTAGATGCCCGCCAGGGCCAGCGTGCCCAGCAGCAGAAGCAGCGGCAGCGTCACGGCCAGTGGATAGCGGTACAGCCACTTCACGACGCGCCCTCCTTGCGGTCGCGGGGTTCCGGGTGGCAGTCCAGCCCGCGCAGCACGCGGTCGTCGAAGAGCTGTTCGATTGGCGGTTGTTCACTGAACACCAGTGCACGCTGCTGCATCAGCGTGTAGAGACGACGGGCAGGGGGCTGAAGTGCCTCGCCGCCCTGCGCGAGCAGGCGACAGTTCTCCGCCTGTGATGGCAGGTGGATGCCCGTCAGTGCCTGCTCCAGGCCTTCCCGGGACAGGCCGGCGTGCCGTGCCATGGAGTCCGCGGCATCCCGTGGGTGATCGCCCAGGTAGTCGATGGCCGCGAACCAGGCCGCGATCAGCCGGGTCAGGCCCTCGGAATGTTCCTCGATGACCTCGGCGCGGGTGACGAGCACATCCACGATCTCGCCCGGCATCTGGCGGCTGCTGAAGAGCTCGCGGGCGCCCTGTTCCAGCAGGCGGGTACGCAGGGGCTCGTAGGTGGCCAGTGCGTCGACCTGGCCGCTCAGCCAGGCCTGTTCCTGCCGGGAGACATGCAGGTGCACCACCTCGATGTCGTCGGCGGTGAGGCCGCCGAATTCCAGGGCGCGGGAGAGCAGGTAGGCGGTGGCCGCGGTGCTTTCCACGCCCACGCGCCGGCCGCGCAGGTCTTCCAGGCGTTCGATGTCCGGGCGGGCGACGATGCTGTCCGCCCCTTCGGAATAGTCCATGACGAGGATGACCCGGGCGTCGTGGCCGACGTCCCTTAGCTGCAGGGCCTCGTCCAGGGTCAGGGCCGCCACTTCCACGTTGCCGTTGCGAAAGGCGCGCAGGGTTTCGGTATTGGAGCTGAAACTCACCAGCCGGATCTGCTCGGCGGGGAAGAGCGCGTGTTCCTCGGCCAGGTGCAGGGGTTGGTAGCCGATCCACTGACTCGTCGCCACCCGCAGGGGTGGCTCGGGGGCCTGGCAGGCGCCAAGCCCGAGGAGGGTGATGAGGGTGAACAGCAGGACGAAACCGTGCCGCGTCTGCCGCCCGGCGCGATGTGTCTCCCTGGGGCCCGATGATGCGGGCCGTCCTGCTTCGCGCATGAAGAGTCCGGTTGTTTGTATTTGTTTTGACCGATTGTGACCCAGCCGGCCCGCCGGCTCAAGGCGCGAGGCGGCTGTCAGCAAGGCACTGTCTTGATATGCACTTGATAATGATTCGTATTTAGTTTAGTGTTCGCTGCCATGCCGCCGGCCCGACATCGGGGATGGGCCGATGAGGGCAGTCGATACAGGGCCTAGGGAGACGAGTGATGACCGAGAGACGCGAATTCCGGCCACCGCGGGAGGACGGGGGCGATTCGGCCACCCGGCGGGTGGTCAGCAGCCGGTGTTTATTGCCCGAGGGGCAGCCGCTGCACATCGAACACGAGGGCGAGGTGTACACACTGCGTCGCACCCGCACCGGAAAATTGATCCTGACCAAGTAAGACCGACTTCATCCAACCGCCAGCCAGCCGCGCCCCGGCGCCGCCAGCCAGCCCAAGAGACCTCAACTGACTGGGAGGCTGGCATGTACAGCAAGCAGAACAACGCATTTGATAAACACCGTTTCGGTGCCGTGGCCGCCGCGGTGGCCCTGGCGCTGGTGCAGGCACCGGGGCTGCAGGCGGCGGAGGCCACCCGCGACCTCGACCGCATGATGATCATCGGTGGTGCCGAACAGGTGGACGACGTGCCGGGCTCGGCACACTACATCGACGAGGCGAACCTCGACCAGCACGAGTACAGCGACATCAACCGCGTACTGCAGCAGGTGCCCGGCGTTTACCTGCAGGAAGAGGACGGCTACGGCCTGCGGCCGAACATCGGCATGCGCGGCACCGGCGTGAGCCGCAGCTCGCGCATCACCCTGATGGAGGACGGCGTGCTGGCTGCCCCCGCCCCCTATGCCGCACCGGCGGCCTACTACTTCCCGAGCGTCGGACGCATGTCCGGCGTGGAGGTGCGCAAGGGATCGAGCGCGATCAAGTACGGCCCCAATACCACGGGTGGCGCACTCAACCTGATCAGCAGCCAGATACCCACGGACTTTGCCGGGCATCTCGAGGTGGGGACGGGGGATGATGCCACACGCCGTATCCATGCCCGGGTGGGCGATGCCGGTGAAAACGGCGGCTACATGGTCGAGACCTTCCAGCACCTGACCGATGGTTTCAAGGAACTGGACGGCGGTGGCGACACCGGGTTCGACGTCACCGATGTCGTCGGCAAGTTCCGCATCAATACCGCGCCCACGGCCATGGTCTACCAGGAACTCGAGCTCAAGCTCGGCAATTACGATCAGCTCTCCAACGAGACCTATCTCGGCCTTACCGACGACGACTTCGCGGCCACGCCGTTCCGGCGTTATGCCGGCTCGCAGCGTGACCAGATGGATGTCGAGCAGCAGCAGGCAAGCCTGCGTCACTACGCCGAACTCGGCGCACGAGCGGATGTGACCACCACCGTCTACCGCCAGGACGTCACGCGCAACTGGTACAAGCTCGATCGCGTGAATGGCACCGGTATCAGCGCCATCCTCGCCGATCCCACCACCTATGCCGCGGAGCTGGCCACCATCCAGGGGGCGACCAGCGCGGACGATGCCCTGTCGGTGAAGGCCAACAACCGCGAGTACCAGTCGCAGGGTATCCAGACCGTGGTCGGCCTGTCGCTCGGTCAGGGTGACATCCGGCACGAGATCGAGCTCGGCCTGCGTTATCACGAGGATGAGGAGGACCGCTTCCAGTGGTCCGACGGCTATCGCATGGACAACGGGACGATGGTGCAGACCAGCGCCGGCGTGCCCGGCACCGGCAGCGGCAACAACCGTATCGCCAGCGCAAAGGCCTGGGCCGCCTTCGTCCAGGACACCATCCGGGCCGGCGACTGGGTGCTGCAGCCCGGCCTGCGCTACGAGACCATCGACACGAGGCGTATCGATTACGGCGCCGCCGATCCGTCGCGCACCGGTACGCCCACCGTGGTCGAGGGCTCGGAGAGCGTGCTCATGCCGGGGATCGGCGTAACCCGTCGCATCAACCCGCAGCTCAGCCTGGTGGCCGGCGTGCATCGCGGCTTCACGCCGCCCGCCCCCGGCAACGCGGATGCCGAGGCGGAGGACAGCCTCAACTACGAGTTCGGCCTGCGCTACGCCCAGGGCGCGCTCAGCAGCGAGCTGATCGGTTTCTACAACGACTACGACAACCTGCTCGGTACCTGCACCGCGGCCACCGGTGGCGGCTGTACCATCGGCGACCAGTTCAATGGTGGCGAGGTGGAGGTGAAGGGCCTGGAGGCCTCGCTGGCCTACGACATCGGTGCAGCCCGCGGGCTGGGTTACGGTGTGCCGGTACGGGTTGGCTACACCTGGACCGATGCCCAGTTCAAGACCAGCTTTGACAGCGGCTTTGGCGAGTGGGGCGACGTGCAGGCCGGTGATGAACTGCCCTACCTGCCCGAGCACCAGCTGTTTGCCGCGGTGGGCCTGCAGCAGGCCGACTGGCGTGTGGACCTGAGCGCTAGGTACACCGACGACATGCGCACCGTGGCCGGTTCCGGCGCCATCCCCGATGCCGAAAAGGTGGAGAGCCACGTCGTCATGGACCTGGCCGGAGATTACCGCATCAGCAAGGACGGCCGCCTGTTCCTCGCGGTGGAAAACCTCGCCGACGAGACCTACATGGCCGCACGCCGCCCGGCCGGCGTCCGCGCCGGAAAGCCGCGCAGCGTGATGGCCGGTCTCAAGCTCGACTTCTGATCTTCCTCCGGATCGGATGTGGGATTGCCCACGCCTCGACAGGGGCGTGGGCTTTTTTGGTTTTGCGCGTGAGGCGCTTGGATCACACGCGCCACTAGCCCGCCCGCCCCCCGTAGGAGGCCAGCCCACTGGCCGATGGGGTTATGCGAACGGCATGGTTGTCATCGCCGAGAGGGCTCGGCTCCTACAGAATGGCTTTCAGCTCTCTGTGATCTCTGTGTCCTCTGTGGCTGAAAAGGCCTTTGCATCACCCACGCCTCACCCTCAGAAATATCCTTCCTGTTCCATCACCGCCGACAGCAGGGCCCGTCCGCCGTCGAGGTTGTTCATGATGCCGTGGCGGTGGTCGATCCACCATTTCGCGTCGGTCTGTTCCTCCAGCCAGCCGCTGGCCTTGCGGATGCCCTGCTTGACCGTGTGCCAGTGATCGGGATCCTCGGCCTCGGCGGCGGCGTCGTTCTGCTCGATCCACTTGTGGACCTTGTCGATGGCGGAAAAGGCCGTCAGGCGGACACCCTCGGCCCAGGCGACCTGTTTCTCCGAGCCTTCCAGCGGCGGCAGCCCGCGCTCGCGGGCGGCCAGTTTCGCCTCCATCGCCTTCTGTTCCCGTTCGGCGCGGGCCTCGTCATCGGCACAGAGCAGGCAGGCTCCCTGGGCCAGTTGCGCGATGCGGTCGGCCCAGGCGTAGTCGTCGTCGCCGTAGAAGGGGTAGAGGGTGACATGGTCGCAGGCGTGGGCCACGCGCTTCAGGTCGAAGATCTCGCGCGTGGCGCCGTTGCCCTGGTTGGGGCCGAACAGCGTGCAGGCGATGCCGCGTTCGGTGCACCAGCGGGCCACGTCCAGGTGCTGGGCGCTTTCGTACACACGGCGAATCTTCTGCCCCGCATAGTGTTGCTCGATGATGGAAGCCTTGTAGGTTGCCGCCGGCTTGAAGTCGCCGACCGGCCGCATCCACAGGGCGTCGTGTCCCACGCCCCAGCGCGCGAGCCAGTCCCGGGTCTCGCCCAGCACCGTCGCACTGCGCCCGGTGACCAGCGCCACGGCCACCCCCTCCTGCCGCGCCTGGTTGAGCCGGTGGATCAGTGGCAGGTTGGGCATGTCCTCGCCACAGGCGGCATGGAAGCGCTCCCAGTCGCGCTCGCCCTCCTCGTTGTAGAGGAAGGGCAGGCGGTGTTCGAGCAGGGCGAGTACGCCGTCGAGGCCGCAGATGACCAGTTCCCGGGTATCAGACATGCGCCCATCTTCCCCATATCGCGCGGCCACGCAAGTCCTCGCGGCGTCGATGGGTGTCTGTTGGGCGGTTATGGTGTGTGCCAGATCCAGCTTTCGATGGCGAAATTGATCTACATTAGTGTGGAGTGGTGAAAAAAGGCCAATGATAAGACAATGGAAACCACTCGATTTCCGCAAATGAATGCCGGTATGTCCCGGCGGACGTCCGTCCGCTTCCATGCCGGTCTGCCAAAGGTGATATGAAGCCATGAATACACATTTTCTGCGCAAGCCCCTTGCGCTTCTTTCGGGTGCCGTTCTGCTGGCAGGGATGCTGACGGCATGCGACGAAGGGGGCTCGTCGGGTACCACCACGACCAGCGACGTGCCGATTTCTGCAAAGGTACTGGACAGCGCGGCCTCCTTCCTCGGGGCGGCGACCGGAAAGGAATCCCCGCTGATCGTCGATGACGTGGTGTTCATCAACTCCGCGCTGGGTCTGAACGACGTCCCGCGCGATGCACTCGATCTCTATGGCGACCTGTGGGTCGTGGTGCGCGATGCCTACGGCGTGCCGGAGTTCGATGCCAACGGCTGTGTTTAGCCGGTCGCCTCCGAACCGGTGGTCTGGCCGGATGGCAGCACGCAGGACACCGTGCCCATGATGCTCGAGGAGTTCATGGACGGTGAGCTCAAGTGCACGCCGGTGGAGGGTTACGAGGAATTCACCGTGGAGCTGGAGATCGGCCGGCTGAACATGGTGCGCACCATGTCCACCAATCCGACGGTCTTTGCCCGCGCCCTGCAGGAGGCGATCAAGAACATCAATGCCGCCAGCGAGGTGAAGACCGATGCGGCCGGGCGCCTGGTGCTGGTGACCGAGGTGGATGGGCTGCCGGTCGAGAAGACCATCGACTCGCCGCGCGAGAACCTCGCGATGTACTACGCCCTGCTGAAGCAAGGCCGTATCGCCGGCTATGGCCCGGAGAGCCGGGGCGAGGAGGGCGAGGTGATTCCGCCGCAGTGGCTGGAGATCCGACCCGACCTGGACCTGGGCGCGCTCGCCTACCTGCGAGATGGCACCTTCGGTCGCGAGGGCGGCGTGAACCTCTACAAGGGTTACGCCGACCTGTCCGTCATGACGCACAATCGCCAGGAGGACTACCAGACCCAGCTGGTCAGCTATGTCCAGTACGCCGACGATGGTTCGGGCTGTTTCTACCGGGACATGGAAGACTACGTCTGGCCGCGCGTATTCGGTGAAGAGGCCTACTATGGCGAGAACATCGCCGGCTTCACCCAGCATGCCGACGATACACGCGCGACGATCGTCTTCATGCACAACGTGATCCAGGACGTGCCAGAGACGATGCTGGCCACGCTGCCCGTGATCGATGACGGGGTGAATCCCCCGTATGGCCGCCTGGACCTGATGGAGGCCGCCGCCGCGTTCATCGGTGCCGCGTCCAACAAGGGTGTGCCGCTGACCGTGGACGGGCTGGTGTTCGTCAACACCGTGCTGGGCCTGAACGAGGTGGACTTCTCCTACAAGGGCGAGATCTATGGCGACCTGTGGGAACTGCTGCGCAACGACAATGGCGAGCCGGTCCTGGACGCCAACAGCTGCCCGCAGCCGATTTCGTCCGATCCCGTGGCGACCGGTGGCGACTACGTGCCCATGGAGCTGGACGACCAGGGCGAGTGCGTCATCGTGGCAGGCTACGAGGACTATGTCATCGAGCTCGAACTGGGGCGTCTGAACGGCGTGCGCGTCGCGCTCACCAACCCGGCCATGCTCGATCGCGCCCTCTACGACGTGGTCAACAGCATCAACGCCTCGACGGGCGTGAAGCTCGACCTGGCCGGCCGCCTGGCCTTTGGCGTGGACGAAGACAGCGATGGCGATGCCGACCGTTACCAGACCGTCGACTCCCCGCGTGCCAACCTGGCGATGTACAACGCACTCATGCGCTGGGGCAAGCTGGAAGGCACGGTCGAGATCATGGAAGACGGCACCTGGGTGACCAAGACTATCCAGATCACGCTGGATGATGCGGTGCTGGATGAAGAAGGCCTTGGTTACCTGAAGCGTGGCGATGCGGGTTGCGAGCTCGACCCCGCGAACTGCGGCGCCCTGCGCCTGCCGAGCGGCTATGTCGATTACTCGGCCTTTGCGCACAACGCCCAGGAGGACTTCCAGGGTGTCGACGTGAGCTACGTCGAGCGTACCCCGGATGATCCGAGCTGCAGCTATGCGGACAGGACCAGCGCCCTGTGGGAACGCGTGCTGGAAAGCGACGCGGCGGACTATGCCAACATCGCCGGCTTCGTGGCGCAGGCCGAGGATACGCGCAGCATCATCCAGTTCCTGCATACCGTGATTCAGGACCCGGTCACCGAACCGGCACCTGAATAAACGCGCAACGCGGTATGTGGCAACGCATACCCGGCTAGACAGAAACCCCGCCCCGGCGGGGTTTCTTTTTTTGGGCGAGCACGGCAGGTCCACGCAGTGGAGGGTCGCGCTGGCTGTTAACATGGGAACCGGAATCCCTGGTGGCTGGCTGTCGCGGGGACGTTCGACACACGGGGGTGGTTATTTCTCACGATTGCGTCATCGTCGGCGGCGGGCTGAGCGGTCTGTATGCCGCCTGGCAGCTGGAACAGGCCGGCGTGGACTACCGTCTTCTGGAGGCGCGTGCGCGCCTGGGCGGGCGTATCGACGCCGAGACCCGCGTGCGTGCCGACGGCGGTTCTGCCCGCTACGACCTGGGGCCGGCCTGGGTCTGGCCGCAGCTGCAGCCGCGCATGGCGCAGCTCGTGTCCATGCTCGACGTGCCCCTGTTCAACCAGCAGGTGGCGGGTGCCGGGCTCTACGAGGACATGAGCACGAATGGCCCGTTACGCCTGGACACGCCCTCGCCGCATGGCGAGTCCTTTCGCATCACCCAGGGTGCCATCAGCCTGATCGAGGCGCTGGCCGGCCGGCTGGATGCGGCGCGTGTGCAGCGGGATTGCCGGGTCACCGGCCTGGCCGACCGGGGCGGGCGCGTGGAGCTCCGGCTGCGTTGTGGCGGGGAGGACCATCACATGGAGGCGCGGCGGGTCATCCTCGCCATGCCGCCGCGCCTGGTGGCGCACGACCTGGCATTCGAACCGGCCCTGCCGGCGGCGCTGGACGCCGTGCTGCGCGACACGCCCACCTGGATGGCGGCCCATGCCAAGTTCCTGGCCTTTTACGCACGTCCCTTCTGGCGCGAACAGGGCCTGTCGGGCGAGGTCTTCAGCCGCATCGGCCCGCTCACCGAGATCTACGATGCCTCGCCGCGCGAAGGCGGCCCCTATGCGCTGTTCGGTTTCTACGGCCTGCCCGCGAGCAGCCGGCGGGAGATCGGTGCAGAGGCCCTGGCGACGCACACGCTGGCCCAGCTTGCGCGCCTGTTCGGGCCCCAGGCGCAGGACGTGCTGGACTGGCGCATCCGGGACTGGAGCGAGGACCCGCTGACGGCCACCGCGGACGATCGCGTCCCGCCCGTCGGCCATCCGGCCTATGGCCTGCCCGAGGCGCAGCGGGGGATCTGGGGGGGAAAGCTGATCTTCAGCGGCAGCGAAACCGCCGCCGAGAGCGGCGGTTACCTGGAAGGGGCGCTGGAGGCGGCAGAGGCCGCCGTGGCAGACGTGCTGGGTGCGCCGGTCTGAGCGCCACCGGCAAGGCGGGTTTGGCCGCAGAGAGCGCAGCGATGTAAAGGCGTTTTAGCCACAGAGGGCACAGAGTGCACAGAGGAAGAATACAGCCCGGTTTTCCTCTGTGCCCTCTGTGCCCTCTGTGGCGCTCAGACTTGCAAGCCTGACGCCTACTTCGCCGCCTTCGGTCCGAACAGCAGCCAGAGGATGAAGCCGAGCAGCGGGATCACCAGCAGGATCACGATCCACAGCACCTTGTTGCCGGTGCCGGCCCGGCTCTGGACGGTGCTGACGATGCCCCAGATGACGAGGATGAGAAGAATCAGGCCGAACAGGCCGCCGATTTCGATGCCCATGCCGAGCACCTCCCTGGTTGGTTTGGTGTGATTGTTATGCCGTATCGACGATAGCAGCTACGCCCGCTGCTTTCACGCCCGGGGAGGATTTTCCAGGCCGCAGAAACGAAAAGGCCCCGCCGAAGCGGGGCCTTTTCTTACAGCGAGGTCGGTTGGACCTTACTGAGCAACCACGTTGCTGGCCTGCGGGCCTTTCGGGCCCTGCTCCAGATCGAACGTGACAGCCTGGCCTTCAGCCAGGGTCTTGAAGCCGTTGCCCTGGATGGCGCTGAAGTGAACGAACACGTCGTCACCACCGCTGTCCTGGGAAATGAAGCCGAAGCCCTTGCTCTCGTTGAACCACTTGACGGTACCGGTAGCCATGAAGATTTACCTTTTACAAATAAAAAACGAAGTATGAATGTCTACAGGTCCTGAAGAGGGGATCGAGAACTGCCGGAAGGGAACTGTCTGAATACCAATGCAAAATCTGTAGCCAAAGTCACTATAGGCCTATTCCCGCCAATAAGCTACAACAATTTCATTCGCCGGCAGGTGGGCAGCCCGCGGCCCGGTCACCCTGTGCGAACTCGTGCACGCATTCGCACAGGGCCTCGAAGCAGTCGGCGTCCAGCGCCGTACCCACCATGCGTCCCATGATCTCCAGTGCCTTCGGTACCGGGATGGGGCCGCGGTAGGGGCGCGCGGCGGTGATGGCATCGAAAATGTCACCCAGGGTGATGATGCGGGTCTCGGTACAGATTTCGGCGGCGGCGATGCCGCGTGGATAGCCCTGGCCGTCCAGACGTTCGTGGTGCGCGCCGGAGGTGATGGCGAGTTCCCGGAACGGCGGAATGCGCGAGAGGATCTCCTCGGTATAGGCCGGGTGCAGGCGCACCTCGGTCCATTCTTCTTCGGTGAGCTGGTCCGGCTTGTCGAGGATGGCGTTGCTCACGCCCAGCTTGCCGAGGTCGTGCAGCAGGGCGCCTCGCTTGAGCCAGCGCCGGCGCCCCGGCTCGATGCCCATCTTCGCGGCCACCGTATCCGTATAGAGCGCCACGCGCTGGCTGTGGCCGGCCGTGTAGGGGCTCTTGGAGTCCACCACCTGGCCGAAGGCCTCGGCGATCTCATCGAGCAGGTCGTCGTCCACCGCTACGTGCCGTGCCTCGGGTTCCAGTGCCCACACCCGGGTCTCGAGTGCGGGGGAGACCAGCATGGCCCAGAAGCCCGGGTCCTCGCCGAGGCGGCAGGCGATGTCGACCAGCGTCGGGTCGAACCAGCTGCCGCGTCGGCGGCGGATCTCGGCCAGTGCCGCCTCGGGGCCCCCGGTGTGGTGGAACACGTCCATCACCTGGGTGAGCAGTGCGATGCGCGAGAACAGGGGGATGGCCTCGCCGGCCAGACCGTCCGGTTTGCCGCGTCCGTTCCAGTGTTCGTCCAGGGCGTAGATCCCGCCGGCCACGGCCTCGCCGAAGCGCATGCGCCGGGCGATGTCGGCACCGCGTTCGCAACGGGTCTGGATCAGCTCCGTGGCCAGGTCGTCGCCGTGACGGGCCATGAGGAGGAGTCGGCGGAAGCGGTCGGCGATCTGCCCCTTCACCCCGGTGTGCTGCAGCACGAAGCGGGCGAGCTGGGCATAGCTGTCGGTATCCACCCACTTGAAGTCGCGCTTGGTGCGCCGGTCGTCCTGACCGTAGAGCTCGCAGAGCCGCGCGGCATTGCTGCTGCAGCCGGCATCCTTCAGCAACAGGGTGTAGTAGAGGTCCCAGAGGGCGTCGGTATCCAGACCGAGTTCCCCGCCGATGTGCATGCCCATCCAGCAGCAGCGGATGCAGTGCCCCGGTGGCTGACCCTCCGTGAGGTCCAGGGCATAGCTGAGTGCGCCGATGAGTTCGGACAGGGCAAGCCGTGCCGGGGCGGGGGAGAGGCAGGCGGGGCTGGAGGACATGGCACACCCGGGGCGACGAAAGGCGACAGGCTGACAGTAGTCCCTTGCCGCGGGCCTGCCAAGATTCCCCTGAAATAACAGGGGGATGGGCGCCGCTCATGCGGGGAATGCCGCCGTTCGTCGCGGCCACGGGTGATGGCGGGCCGTTTTGTGAGCTGTGCACGGCAAGCCGTCGGCGGTGACCGGTATCGTCCGCGGCCGTTTGCCGGACGCAAGAATCGGAGGCCGGGACAGGCCACGCCCACTGCCGCGGGACGTCATCCGATCACACATCATCAGGGTATGAATCAATGAATGCAGTCAATCGTCTGCCCCGCCGCCTGGCGCTGGGGTTTCTGTTGTGCCTGTCGCTTGTCGCCGCCACGGCCCAGGCCGAATACGTGCTGAGCGCGCCGCCGCGCGAGACGCCGGCCCAGGGGCAGCGCATGTACGGCCAGCTCGCCGAGTTTCTCTCCGGCGTGCTCGGTACCTCCGTGGTCTACGAGCATCCGGGCGACTGGAATACCTACGCACGCAACATGCGCGAAGGGCGCTACGATATCCTGTTCGACGCGCCGCATTTCGCCGCCTGGCGCCTGGAAAAGCAGGGCGCCCAGCCGCTGGTGAAGCTGCCGGGTGCGATCAACTTCGTGCTGGTGACGCATGTGGCCGAGACCGGCCTCAACGGCCCGGACGACCTCGTCGGTCGCCAGGTCTGCATGCTGCCCTCGCCGAGCCTGGGGGCGGTGAGCGTCTATGCCATGTATGCCAACCCGGTGCAGCAGCCCGAGTTCGTGGCCATGAACGGCAGCTGGGTGGACGTGGCCGATGCCGTCGCGCGCGGTGAGTGCAAGGCGGGCGTGGTGCGCAAGAACGACTACCAGAACCTGATCAGTGCCGAGACCCGTGCCAATACCAAGGTGCTGGGCGAGACCCGCGAGCTCACCAACCAGGGCATTACCGTGAGCGACCGCGTGCCGGCCGCCGACCGCAACAAGATGCTCGGCGCCCTCACCGGTCCCGAAGGCCTGGCCGCCGCCGAGATGCTGGTGAAGCGCTTCAGCGCCGCCAACCCGACGCTCGAGCCCGCGGCCCCTGCCGACTACATCGACCACAACCTGCTCACCGAGAACATGATCTTCGGCTGGTAATCGGCCAACCAGGCAGTGTTGACGACAGGGCCGCCACGTGCGGCCCTGTCCGTTTGCAGGCACACTAGGGCTGGATCGAAACCAACCCATAACAAGAAGAGGGATAGCGCATGAAACTCTGGACCATCGCACTCGGTATCTGGCTCGTCCTCACCGGCCTCACCCAGCTCGCCGACCTCAGCTTCAAATACGACCACATCGTCCACGGCGTGCTCGCGCTGGCGGCGGGCGTGCTGGTTCTGGTTCGCAAGTAAGTCGCGAGTCCATGCGCCACAGAGGGCACAGAGAGATAACAGCCATACCCGTAGGTGCCGAGCCCTCTCGGCGATAACGCCGATGCCGGCTATACAGCCCCATCGGCCAGCGGGCTGGCCTCCTGCCTGGGATCGGGAGGCTTGAGGGGATAGGCGCCAGGCGTGGGTGCGTATGTGATGTAAAGGCGTTTTAGCCACAGAGGGCACAGAGTACACAGAGGAAGAATACAGCCCGGTTTTCCTCTGTGACCTCTGTGACCTCTGTGACCTCTGTGGCGCTTGGACTTTTCGCCCAACGCCTCCCGGCCAGCCATGGCCGTTATCGCCGAGAGGGCTCGGCTCCTGCGGGGCGATAATTTCTTGCGACTATCCCTTACCCCTTCACGCACACCATCGGTTCCACCCGCGCCACCTTGCGGGCCAGGCCGGCGGCGTCGGCGGCGTCGACCACGGCGCTGACGTCCTTGTAGGCGCCCGGCGCCTCCTCGGCCACGCCGCGTAGCGAGGGGCTGCGGATGAGGATGCCGCGGGCATGCAGTTCGTCCACCAGTTGCCGGCCCTGCCACTGGCGCGTGGCCTGGCGGCGGCTCATGGCGCGGCCGGCACCATGGCAGGCGGAGCTGAAGGCGAGCCCTTCGCTCGTCTGTGTGCCGCAGAGGATGTAGGAGCAGGTGCCCATGGAGCCGCCGATGATCACCGGCTGCCCGACCGTGCGCAGTGCAGGGGGCAGGCCGGGATGGTCCGGCCCCCAGGCCCGGGTCGCGCCCTTGCGGTGCACGTAGAGCTCGCGGGGCTGACCGTCGATGACATGCGTCTCCTGCTTGCAGGTGTTGTGGGAGACGTCGTAGAGCAGCCGCAGGTCGGCCGCCTGCAGGATGTCGGCCACGGCCTCGCGGGTGAGATGCGTGATGATCTGGCGGTTGGCCAGTGCGCAGTTGATGCCGGCGCGCATGGCGCCGAGGTAGTCCTGGCCGAGCGGCGAGTCGATGGGCGCGCAGGCCAGTTCGCGATCGGGCAGGGTGATGCCGTACTGCGGCGCGGCAATCGCCATGCGGCGCAGGAATTCCGTGCCGATCTGGTGACCGAGGCCCCGCGAGCCGCAGTGGACGCTGATCACCACGTCGTCCACGGCCAGGCCGAAGCGGGCGGCGATCGTCTCGTCGAAGACCTGGGTCACCCGCTGCACCTCGAGATAGTGGTTGCCCGAGCCCAGGGTGCCCATCTCGTTCTGCTGGCGTTGCTTGGCATGCCCGGAGACGGCCGCCGGGTCGGCCCCCGCCATGCAGCCGCCCTCCTCGATGCGTTCCAGGTCCTCCTCGCGTCCCCAGCCCCGCTCCAGCGCCCAACGCGCACCGCCGTCGAGCATGGCATCCATCTCGCGCAGGTCCAGGTGGATGGCGCCGGTGCTGCCAAGGCCCGCGGGGATGCGGTAGAACAGTGACTCGGCCAGGGCCTCGGCCTGCGGCGCGACGTCGCCATATTGCAATCCCGTATGCAGGGTGCGCACGCCGCAGGAGATGTCGAAGCCCACGCCGCCGGCCGAGATCACCCCGCCCGCGCGTGCGTCGAAGGCCGCCACCCCGCCGATGGGAAAGCCATAGCCCCAGTGGGCGTCCGGCATGGCATAGGCCGCCTGCACGATGCCCGGCAGGCAGGCCACGTTCACGAGCTGTTCCTCCACCTTGGCGTCCATGGCCTGCAGCAGCGGGGCGTCGGCATAGAGTATGGCCGGCACGCGCATGGCCCCGCGGGCCTCGATGCGCCAGGCGGTCTCGTCGAGTCGGGTAAAACGGTTCAGGTCCATGGCTATACGTCCACCACGCATTGCGCCAGCCACTGGCCGTCCGGCTGCTGCCGAACGGCCAGCATCGTGTAGGTCGCGCCTTTGATCTCCACCGCCGGCTGGTGACGGGCGATGTCCAGCGGTTCGCCCCAGGCACGGGCATGCAGCCGGTTGCCGTCGAGTACCACCTCGAAGCGGGCAAACAGCCAGTGGCGCGTGGCCATCTCGTAGATCAGGGCATTGAGCCAGTCCACCAGCAGCAGCTCGCGATCCGGCGCCTCGCAGCGAATGACGACCGCCTCGCGGGCCGTGACCGAGGCCGGGTCGGTAATGACGGCCGTGAGCGCCAGCGCCGCCTGCTCGAAGGCCGCGGCCGGGGTGTCGCCGATGCCGCGCACGCCGATATCCGCCGCGTGTTCAAAGTGCTCCCATTCCGCCGGCATGGACGCGATCCGTTGCTCAGATGCCATAAGACTATAGGCCGGTCGCAGCGAGGCGCGGTTGACCTGCGTCAATGCCAACCGCAGCGGGCGGACTATAGTCATGAGCGATAACCACCGTCATGAACCGCAACAGGAGGTGCCTCATGGCCAAAGAGACGAAAAAGGAACTCAGGACCACCCGTGCCGAGCCGGCCGCCCGCGTGCCCAGCCCCTTCGAGGAGATGGACCGCCTGTTCGAGGCGATGATGCCGCGCGGCTGGCTGCGACCCATGCGCTGGGAATGGCCGTCGATGTCCGAGGTCGCACAGCCCTTCGAGGGGCGCATGCCGAAGGTGGATGTCATCGATCGTGACAGCGAGGTGCTGGTCAAGGCCGAGCTGCCCGGGGTGAAAAAGGACGATATCGACATCAGCGTGAGCGACAACAGCGTCACCATCCGCGGCTGCACCAGCCACGAGAGCAAGGAAGAAAAGGGCGACTACTATCGCATGGAGATGTCACGCGGCGAGTTCGCCCGCACCGTCACCCTGCCGGCCGAGGTCGACAGCGACAAGGCGAAGGCCAGCTTCCGGGACGGTGTGCTGGAACTCGCCCTCCCCAAGGTCACGAAATCGAAGCGGCGCGCGATCAAGGTGGAGTAGGGCAACGAACCGTTGTCCGGGCTCCGGTGCCGTCCCTTTATCGCGTCTCGCACCCAGGGGGCATGAACGGTCGCATCCTAGATGCAGATGCTTGGGGTAGGCGCCGTTTATGACCCCTGGGTGCAAGGCGCGATATGGGGTGACACTTCACCCGAACATGGCCATCGCGGCTTGCGCCGCTCCTACCGAAAAACCCCAATCCGTCGTAGGAGCGCCGCGAGGCGCGATCATGGCTGGGTGGCCACCAGGCCTCGCATGGGCATCGCGCCTTGCAGCGCTCCTACGGGTGCCGGTTCCGGTACCCGGGTCGTGCCGGCCAGGGCGCTGCTGTTCAGCGCCGGCCGGCCGTCTTGCGTGCATAGAGGGCCGCGTCGGCATCCTTGAGTATCTGCCTCAGTGGTCGGCGGTCGTCGGGTTTGATACAGACGCCACCGTAACCGATGGTCACCCGCAGTTCGGGTTCCAGGGCGAGGTCCTCCGCCTGCAGGCGGAGGAATTCCGTCTGCAGGCGTTCCAGCCAGGCCTCCAGGTTGAAGTCTTCGCCGCTGGCGATGAGCAGTGCGAACTCGTCGCCGCCCCAGCGAAAGGCCATGTCTCCTTCACGGACCTGTATACGCAGCGCGGTGCCCAGGGCCTTCAGTACCCGGTCACCCATGTCATGGCCGAGTGCGTCGTTCACGGCCTTGAATCGATCGAGGTCGAGCGTGACCAGCCAGAAGGCCTGGCGGTCGCTGCCATGATCGAGCATCTCGCCCATGACGCGTTCGAATTCACGGCGATTGGCCAGACCCGTCAATGCATCGGTGTGCCCCAGGGCGTGCAGCGATTCGTGTTTCGAGGCGATACGCTCCGCCCGCTCCGCCAGGCCGTTGCGAAGGTGGGCGAACTCGCGAAACCGGCTGGGTGGCAGGTCGTCCCGCAGGTTGCCCTCCTTCAGCCCCTCCAGTATTCGCTGCACGTAACGGAACTCGGCAAGATAGTTGCTGTACAGCAGGCGCGTGATGACCAGCACGATGAGCATGGCAAGCATGCTGCCCAGGCCCACGATGAGTATCAGCCCGGGCAGGGTGCTGACCAGTGTTTCCTGCCGGGTGATCAGCAGCAGGGTCCAGTCTGTCCCCTGTATCGCGGTGTGGGCGGCAGGCCGGTCCACGTCATCCCAGGCTCGGGTCCGGGTGATCAGTTCCCCGCGCGCGTTCGCGATGGCCAGGTGTTCGTCCTCCGTGGCCAGCTCCGCGATGGCCTCGTCGAGGATGCGTGTGCTGAAGCTCACGAAGACCATCCCGATGATTTCGCCGGCCTGGTCGAAGACGGGGGCGGTCAGGTCGAAATGTTCGAGGCCGTGGATGGCATCGTGGATGGGTGGACGTTCCACGGGCAGGCCGTTGAGTGAGTCGACCAGGTCGCTCAGGCACTGCGTGCCCACGCGCTGGGCGAGGGCGTCGCCGAGCAGGGTGCCATCGGGGGCGAAGAGCGCGGCACCCACCGCCTCGGGCATCAGGCGGCGTGTCATCTGGGCCCAGGCGACCGCCCCCGCATAGTCGTTCACGGCCAGCAGGTCGAAGACCTGGGAGGTCGTGGCGAGCTGGTTCACGAGCTGCTGATAGGTGTTGATGCGAAACGACAGGAACTGTTTCATGACGCCCAGCCGCTCGGCGTCCTCGGTACGCTCGATGTCCTGGAAATGCCGGTCGATATGTCGGTATTCGAGTGCCGCCATCGCGATCAGCAGGGCGGCCAGCGCAAAGGCCAGCAGGCCGACCAGTCGCCGGATACTGGGCAGGTAGGTGCGGCTATCCCTGTCCGGTGCGGGTTGGCGGTGCGTGGCCATGAGGTCTGGTCGTCCTGCGTGCATGTGGTGCGTACGGGGGGTGCCATTATAGGGCAATGGGGGGGTTGTGAGGCGGGAGGTGAAACTCCATGCGCCATAGAGGGCACAGGGTACACGGAGGTGCTCAGCGTGTCCGTTTACTGTGCGCCTTCTGTGGCATACCCATGAGGCGGGCCGCACCCACCTATCGCGGGTCGGCGGGCATGGCCCGCCCTATGGGTTTTGACTTGCGACTTGATAACCTGCAACCGGACAACCCACACCGATTTCCCCTACAATGGACATATTCCGTTTGCCCGTCCCCGGGCCGCATACCACAAGGCCTTGCATGTCTTCTGCATCCGATACCCCTGACACCCCCGTTCGTTTTGCCGACTTCGCTCTCGCCCCTGCCGTGCTCCGGGCGGTGGAGGAGGTGGGCTACGAGACCCCGTCGCCCATCCAGGCGGCGACCCTGCCGCCGCTGCTCGCCGGCCGCGACCTGCTGGGCATGGCCCAGACCGGCACCGGCAAGACGGCGGCCTTCGCCCTGCCGCTGCTGAGCCGGCTGGACCTCTCCCGCGCCGAGCCGCAGCTCCTGGTACTCACGCCCACGCGCGAGCTGGCCATCCAGGTGGCCGAGGCCATGCAGCGCTACGCGCGCTACCTGCCGGGCTTCCACATCCTGCCGGTGTACGGCGGGCAGGGGATGGACGTGCAGCTCAGGCAGCTGCGCCGCGGCGTGCACGTCGTGGTCGGCACGCCGGGGCGCGTGCAGGATCACCTGCGCCGCAAGACGCTCAAGCTCGATACCCTCTCGGCGCTGGTGCTGGACGAGGCCGACGAGATGCTGCGCATGGGCTTCATCGACGACGTGGAGCAGATCCTCGAGCACACGCCGGCCGAGCGCCAGATCGCGCTGTTCTCCGCCACCATGCCCGAACCCATCCGCCGCGTGACGCAGAAGTATCTGCGCGACCCGGTGGAGATCCGCATCCAGGCGAAGACCAAGACCGTCACCGCCATCACCCAGCGCTACTGGCAGGTGAGCGGCACGCACAAGCTCGATGCGCTCACGCGCATCCTCGAGGTCGAGGACTTCGACGGCATCATCATCTTCGTGCGCACCAAGACCGCCACCGTCGAGCTGGCCGAGAAGCTCGAGGCGCGCGGCTACTCCGCCGCACCGCTCAACGGCGACATCACGCAGCAGATGCGCGAGAAGACCGTCGAGCGCCTGAAGAGCGGGGCCATCGACATCATCGTCGGTACCGACGTGGTCGCGCGTGGGCTGGACGTGCCGCGCATCAGCCACGTCATCAACTACGACATCCCCTACGACACCGAGGCCTACATCCACCGCATCGGCCGCACCGGCCGCGCCGGTCGCACGGGGGATGCCATCCTCTTCGTCGCCCCGCGCGAGACGCGCATGCTGCGCGCCATCGAGAAGGCCACCGGCCAGCCCATCACGCCCATGCAACTGCCGAGCCGCGAGGCCATCACCGGCAAGCGCGTCGGCCAGTTCAAGCAGCTCATCACCGACACGCTCGAAGGACAGGAGCTGGGTTACTACGAGGAGCTCATCGAGGGCTACCAGGCCGAGCACAACGTCGGCCTGGCCGAGATCGCCGCCGCGCTCGCCTACCTGGTGCAGCGCGAGCGGCCGCTGAAGCCCCGCGCGGACGAGGTGCCCGAGGTGGCCGCCCGTGCGCCCGCGCGGGAGCGCGAGGATGCCCGCCGCGATCCGCGCCAGCGCGCGCGCCGGGAGGAGGGTGCCGAGCCCCGCGGTCGCGACCGCGCCGGTCCCGAGCCCGGCATGGTGCGCTACCGCATCGAGGTCGGCCGCAGCCACGGTGCCGAACCCAAGCACATCGTCGGCGCCATCGCCAACGAGGCCGGTATCGAGAGCCGCTACATCGGCCACATCAAGCTGTTCGACGACTTCAGCACCGTCGAGCTGCCCGACGGCATGCCCAAGCATGTCTTCCAGCACCTGAAGAACGTCTGGGTCTGCAGCCGCAAGCTCAACATCACCCCCGACCAGGGCCCGGCCGGGAAACCGGCCGGCGGCAAGCCGGCCTTCAAGAAGCCGGGATTCAAAAAGGCCGAAGGGGGGGCAGGCAAGGGCAAAGGCAAGCGCAGGGACAACGCGGCAGGGAAGGGGCGGCCCAAGGCGTAGGTGCCACCCCGATCGCGCCTTGCGGGCGCTCCTACGAGGCTGTGGTTTGTAGGAGCTGCGCAAGCCGCGAAGACCATGCCGGGGAGTGGCTGCCGTCTGCTATCGCGCCTTGCGGGCGCTCCTACGAGGCTGTGGTTTTGTAGGAGCTGCGCCAGCTGCGATGCCGATGCCTGTTGCGGCTGCCACCCCCGATCGCGCCTTGCACCCAGAGGGCATAAACGGCGCTCCTACGAGGCTGTGGTTTTATAGGAGCGGCGCAAGCCGCGATGACCATGCAGGGGGCGTGGCTGCCGCCTGTCGGCCGTCAGGCAGTCGCCAGCAGATACAGCAGGTTGTAGACCATGTGCAGTGCGATTGCCGGGTAGAGGCTGGCGTGGCGGTCGCGGAAATAACCGAACACCAGGGAAGGCACGAGCACCGAGGCCGCCCAGAGCGGGGGATGACTCATGAAATGCAGCGCGGCGAAGACCAGGGAGGTCACGAGATTCGCCGCCGTGACCCCGGCCAGCGCGCGCCCGCCCCAGGACAGGCGGCGCAGCTCGCCCTGCAGCAGACCGCGGAACACGAGTTCCTCGGCCACCGGCCAGACCAGCACCACCATCAGCCACACCCGGGCCTCCGGCCACAGGCGGGTGTCCGGCGCAAACAGCCAGTGCAGCCCCAGCGCCACCACCCCGCCGGCCAGCAGGGCCAGCAGGAATCGCCCGTCGCGATGAAAGGGCGGGCAGCGGGCGAGGCCGGTAGCGTCCAGCCATGGGCGTGTGTGGGCAGGGGGCATGGGGTAATAGTCGGGGGGGAAGCGGCAAGTCGCAAGTAGGAGGCCAGCCCTCTGGCCGATGGGGCTAGGGGCAAGTTGCAAGTGACAAGTCGGGAAGTCCATGCGCCACAGAGGGCTCAGAGTAAGACCGGTGCCCCGATGACCCCTGTGCCCTCTGTGGCATGAATGTATAGGGCGGGCCGTGCCCGCCGAATATCGGCAGGCGAGATTCCGTTCAGGAATCGCCCCGCTCAGTCTGGCCTGCGTTGCCCTGAAATGGAGGATCTTGGGCCCGGTTGGACCATGCGCTGCCTGACAATCCCTGCCTGTCCCCGTAAAATGCCCGGCATTCAATTGTAATCTGGAAAGCCCATGTCCAAGGTTCGCCCGAATGATCCCTGCCCCTGTGGCAGTGGCAAGAAATACAAAAAGTGCTGTGGCGCCGCAGGCACCTCCGGCCTGGTCGATCCGCAGGCCGTGTTGCGGGCCGCTTTCACGCACCTGCAGCAGGGGCGTCAGGCCGAGGCCATTCGTAAGACGCAGAATCTTCTGAATGCCGGGCATCGACATCCGGATGTATACGGTATTTTGGCCAGTGCGCTGTTGCAGCAGGGGTGTTACCGTGAGGCAGAGGGGGCGCTCATGGCGATATTGCGAATAGTGCCAGACAGTGCGGAAATCTGGGCAAATCTGGGCCTGGTGCAACTCCAGGCAGGTGAATATCAGTCTGCCATGAACAGTTGTGGGCGGGCACTAGAGTTGGATCCGAATCATCCGCCTGCTTACAAATATATCGGTGATGTCTTTCAGAAGCTTGGGAATTATCCTGAGGCAGAGAAAAACTACCGTAAAGTGCTGGAATTATTGTCAAATGATTTAGCCGCCAGGGCCAATTTGGGAAAGGTGCTGTACAAGCAGCATAAGTACGAAGAGGCAATTAGTGAGCTGGAAGCTGTATTGGCAAAGGCGCCAAAGGCAGCTGTTGCCCATAGTGCCCTTGGGATGGTGTATATGGCTAAGGGTCGGGAGAAGCTGGCATTGGCTTCGCTGGAGCGGGCGATACAGTTGGAGCCTGGTGAGGCGGATCATTTTATTAATCTGGGCTTCTACTGGCAGCACCAGGAAAACAGGGAAAAGGCCGACGCGGCTTTCAAGAAGGCCCTTAAGATAGCCCCCCATAATGCCGAGGTATACCTGCACCTGGCTGAGCTACATGAAAAGGACAATGATCTGTCCGGTAAGTATTTCGCCATGGCGCTGCATGCTGACCCAGATAATCCGATAGCATTGGTCCGCGTCGGAATCGGCATGCTCAAAGCGGGTAAATACGAGCGTGGGAAGGAGATGCTCGACAAAGCCCTGCATATCGATTCGGATTTGGGTATTGCCTATGCAGGTTTGGCATTGGGTGCCATCCTGCAGCATCGTGAGGCCAGGGCGGATAAGCATATGAAGCGAGCCCTGGAGCTCGCGCCAGATGATTCATACGTCAATGGAATATATGTCCAGTTGCTGCAGTTACAAAGGAGGGACGAAGAAGCCATTGTGGTGCTGCTACGCTTGCTCGAGACCGATCCATACAATACGCATTTTTGGCTGGAATTGGCTCGTGCTTATGATAATGCCTGCTACTACGACAAAGCAGAACAAGCCTTCCGTCGTGCTACAGAACTCCTGCCAAATGCTGCTAGGCCCTATCTGGCATGGGCAGATTTTGAGGAGAAACGGCACAATCTCGATCTGGCGCACACGCTTGCGCAGAAGGCTGAGCGAAAGGCGCGCAATGAGGATGATCGGGCATACATTTACCGCATGCTCGCGCGCATCGCACGGCGCAATGGGCGGTTGGAAGAGGCGCTTGAATATATCGAGCACGCGGTGAAGGCGGCTATTCGCCTTAATGTGCTTACTGTCCGTGCTGCAATAGAGTTCGAAAAGGGTGAGCTGCTCGATAAGCTCAAGCATTATCCGGAGGCATATGCCAGTTTCGAAGCGGCGAATCAGTTAACGGCAAGATCAGTAGGCGAGCACTTCGATGATGCTGCTGATTGGGCGGCACATCAGATTGAACTGCTATCAGACGGCCGTTTTCAAGCCCTTTCTCCCTGTGAGAAGGAAGGTTGTGCCCCACAGCCTATCTTTGTGGTCGGTTTTCCGCGCTCCGGTACTACGCTCATGGAGCAAATCCTCGGTGCACACGGGCAAGTGCTGCCTGCCGGCGAGCTTACGTTCATGGGCGATATCGCTCATCATTCCGGGCGGGAGCTGTCTGGAGTGAACGCATCTTATCCTGAATGGTTGCTTCAGTTGCCGACGGAGCAATCGTCTGAGGTCTTGGCCTCGCTGCGTGATCGTTATCTCGCCATCGCCAGGGGAACCCTGGGCGAGGTTGCAGCAGATTGGTTCGTGGATAAAATGCCGCTCAATCAAAACCTACTCGGGCTGGTTTACCTGTTGTTCCCTGAAAGTCCCATCATTCATATGGTCCGGCATCCATTGGATTCCTGTCTGTCGGCCTTTATGGCTTCGTTCAATCAGGGCAATGCCTACTCGAACCGAATGGATACCACAGCGCGTTTCTATGCACGTTCTTCCAAGCTGACTCTGTGGTATCGCGACCATCTGCCACTAAGATACAAGGCCGTGCGTTACGAAGAGCTGGTTGCCGACCAGGAACGGATGACCCGAGAGGTACTGGACTTTGTCGGGCTGCCCTGGGATGACGCCTGCCTGTCCTTTCACGAGAGCAAGCGCGTCGCACGTACCGCCAGCTATGCCCAGGTCACGCAGAAGATTTATACCAGCTCGCGCTATCGTTACAAAAACTACTACGAACAGCTCAAGCCGGTATTCCCCATCATCGAGGACACGGTTAAGGCCTATGGCTACGAGATCGAGCCGTCGGATAGGAAGGAAGTTGCAAGTCGCAACTAGGAGGCCAGCCCTCTGGCAGATGGGGCTCGGGGTAAGTCGCAAATGACAAGTCGGGAATTCTATGCGCCACAGATGGCACAGAGGGCACAGAGTAAAACCGGTATCTCAAGGGCCTCTGTGTTCTCTGTGGCATGAATGTATAGGGCGGGCCGCGCCCGCCATTTTTTGACTTGCAACTCGCGATTTCTCTGATGTCGTATCCCCGCGACAAACCCTGCGAATCATGTGGAATAAATCCCCGCCCGAACCCGTAAGACACCTTGATCTGCCGTGTCAGAAAAATCTGACACGCGGCTGATCTTTCAGAAATATTTCAACCCGGTGTTGCGTTGTTGCAACAAAACAACAGAGATGTCGCATTTTTGCGAATCAGGTGTTGCAATGCGGTTTTCAGACGCGTATAAACGATGCGTCATCACTAACGCATGACAATCCTTTTGTTGGAACCACACAAGGTTAATTAAGGAGTCTAGGCTCATGAAAAAGAATCTGATCGCTCTGGCCGTCGCCGGCGCCCTGGCCGCTCCGGCCGCCGCCATGGCTGACGCCACCGTTTACGGCAAGCTGCACATGTCCGTGGACAGCTACGACAACGGCGGTGACGACAACGTCACCCTGCAGCAGGACGGCGAAGCTTCCGGCCTGGCCATTGCCTCCAATTCCTCGCGCTTTGGTATCAAGGGCAGCGAAGACCTGGGCAGCGGTCTGACCGCTATCTGGCAGGCCGAGTCCACCCTGAACATGGACGACGGCTCCGGTTCCCTCTCCAACCGTAACACCTACGTTGGCTTCAAGGGCGGCTTTGGTACCGTCATGGCCGGTCACCACGACTCCCCGGTGAAGACCATCGGCCGCAAGGCTGACCTCTTCGGTGACCAGGTGGGTGACTCCCGTTCCATCATCCGTGGCCGCTTTGCCGGTGCTGATCTGGACCCGCGCACCAGCAACATGCTGATGTACGTGTCCCCGTCCATGGGGGCCATCCAGGCTGCCGTGCAGTACTCGCCGGACGAAGACAGCAGTGATGCCACCACCAATGTGAATATGGGCACTGCTGGTGGTTATGTGGTCGTTTCCACCACTGTGGCTAACAACCCGGATACCTCGCACCTGAGCGCAGCGGTGTGGTACGACCAGGGCCCGCTGTACGTCGCCCTGGGCTACTCCGAAGATCAGGCCGATGACGGTGCCGCCGGCTATGCCGACGAAACCGCCATGCGTCTGGTGGGTAGCTACAAGATGGACGCCCTGAAGTTCACCGCCCTCTACCAGCAGGCCGAAGGTCTGGGCAACGTCGATGGTGACGATGCTGACATGTGGGGTATTGGTGCGGCGTTCAACATGGGTGGTGGCAACACTGTCAAGGCCCAGTACTACAGCGCGACCCTGGAAAGCAAGGCTGCCGGTGCAACTGATGCCGAAGCCACTGTTTGGGCGATTGGTTTCGATCACGCCATGAGCAAGCAGACCAGCGTATATGCTGCTTACTCCGTGAGCGAGAACGATGCCGGTACCAACAACGGCATCAACGTTACCCCGTGGGGTGGCACCGGTCACGACAACCTGGCCAGCGGCGTCAACGACGAAAGCGCTTCCGCCCTGTCCGTGGGTGTTGTCCACAAGTTCTAAGATCTCCCGATCTTAAACCTGTGACAGGAAAGGGCGCCTTCGGGCGCCCTTTCTTTTTGGTGAAGCGGGAAGAAGAAAGTTACAAGTCGCAGTCGCACACAGAGTAAAACCAGGCATCCTGGCCACCTCTGTGACCTCTGTGGCATGAATCGGTAGGGGCGGGCCGCGCCCGCCAAAATCCCGTGTACATAGTCCGTTCACTGCATCCTTACTGCCAGCCCCGTCCCTTTTCTGTCTTCCGCGTTATCGCGCGAGGGCGCTGCCCGATAAAGTCGTAAAGCCGAAGATTTTTTGCCACAGAGGGCACAGAGAGGGACGGCAGGCGATCTTCTTGCCGATGCCAGGTAATGTGTTGGCTATTGACGATGGGCACGGCATTGGGTTCTGCGGTAGGAGCCGAGCCCCCTCGGCGATAACCTCCGGTGCCAGAGCCCTATCGGCCAGGAGGCTGGCCTCCTGCGGGAGGCGAGAGGGTAGAATCGGCACCCCTGCCGGGGGCTGTGCAGGTGGCTTGTGCGAGTTGACCTGCTGATATATCTGGTCCAACTTAGCAGAACAGGGTTCATTGCCGGAGTTTGTAAATGAAGCCATCCATCGCACTGCAGCAACATCGTGAAATGATTCGTCAGATTGTTGAGCGGCATCACGCCAGAAATGCCCGTGTGTTCGGCTCCGTGCTTCATGGGCAGGATACCGATTCGAGTGATCTGGACATCCTCGTCGATACCACCGAGGAGACCTCGTTATTCGATATCGGCGCCATCCGCATGGAGTTGACCGAGCTTCTCGGGGTGGAGGTCGAGGTGCTGACTCCGGGGGCTTTGCCCGACCGCTGGAAGGCTGCTGTGCTCAAGGAGGCGCGCGCCGTATGAGCCGGCGCGACGAGCTTGCCCTGCAGGATTATCTGCTGCACATGCAGCAGGCTGTCGAGCGTATTCAACGGTATCTGGAGAACATGGATCACGCTGACTTCCTCTCCAATGAGGAAAAGCAGGATGCCGTGATCCGCAATCTCGAGGTGATCGGGGAGGCGGCAGGAAATATCCAGCGGCATTTTCCGAGCTTCTCCGTGCAGCACCCCGATTTCCCCCTGAAGGCGGCTTATGGCATGCGCAATGCGCTTGCACATGGTTATTTCACGATTGACCTGGACGTGGTCTGGACGACGGTTGGGCGTGATTTACCGCAGCTGGCACTGCAGGTGGAGGAAGTGCTTCTGGTATTCAGGCAGGGCAGGTAGTTTTCTCCGACGCCAGATAATGTGTTAGCCATGTACGGCGGGCACGGCATTGGGTTCTGCGGTAGGAGCCGAGCCCCCTCGGCGATAACCTCCGGTCCCAGAGACCTATCGGCCAGGGGGCTGGCCTCCTACGGGAGGCGAGAGGAGACAGGCGTCAGGCCAGGAGCGTCCGTTTATGCCCTCTGGGTGCAAGGCGCGATCAGGAGCTGACATCATCGCCGGGCATCGCGCCTGCAGCGCTACGCCTATCTCCTTGCTCCTCACGCCGCGTAGGAGATTCTATGTCGCAAGACAAGGCTTTCGCGGCACATAGTCGGCTCCGTTTTTGAGGATGGCGAAGGCGATACGGGCGAGCTTGCGGGCGAGGATGGTGA